>DAOQAK010000010.1 GCA_035353855.1 Bacteroidales bacterium
TTTTCAGCTCATTCAATCTTGATTTTTTGCAAACCTGTTTTCTTTGAGTATAAATTAGTTCTGAATTTACTATTAGTGGATGCAATTAAAATGTAAATGAAACTGCCCGTATGATTTTTATTTTTTTATTTCCATTAATTTTATCAAAGCAAATACAGCGTAATTAATCATATCAAGGTAATTGGCATCCACACCTTCAGAATCGAATGTTTTTCCGGCATGGTCTTCAATTTGCTTAATTCGTTTTATTCGCATTAAAATAATATCAGTGAGCGAGCTAATACGCATGTCGCGCCATGCTTCACCGTAATCGTGATTTTTATCTTCCATCAGCGATTTTGCTTTTGAAGAATATTTCTCATATAGATCATGTGCCTGTTTTTCGGGCAGGTTTTCGTTTTCAATGCTCGATCCCAGCTCCAGTTGAATAAGAGCAATGACACAATAGTTAATAATACCTATGTATTCTGAACGGATATCGTCATGAATTTTTTGTGTTCCTTTCTCTTCAATGCTGCGTATTCGCTGTGCTTTGATAAAAATCTGGTCGGTTACTGATGGGGTGCGCAAAATCCTCCATGACGTACCATAGTCCTTGAGTTTACTGTTAAATATATCTCTGCACGCGTCAATCACCGAATTATATTGCTCTAATGTTTTATTCATTTTTATTTTGATAATTTAGCATCTTAATTATATTGCAAAAATAAAAGTAGTAATGAATACTTTGCATAAAAATACATTTTTTTCTTCACAAAAATCTATCAATTGCTGTGGAAAACTATTAATACTTGAAAAGCCTGTAATAATGGGCATATTAAATATTACTCCCGATTCATTTTACGACGGTGGCAAATACAGCGCTATCAATAATATTATTGAACATACTAAAATAATGATTGATGAAGGCGCTGCAATAATTGATATAGGCGCTGTTTCAACAAAACCGGGAGCAAAAACAGTAAGTCTTTCTGAAGAAAAAAAAAGGTTACTTCCTGTTGTAAAATTATTATTGAAAGAAATTCCTGAAATTATTATTTCAATTGACACATTCCGTTCCGAAATTGCAAAAGCTGCAATTGAAGAAGGAGCCTGTATCATCAACGATATTTCAGCTGGACAGTTTGATGAAAAAATGTTCACCACAATTGCAAAACTTCAGGTACCTTATATAATAATGCATATACAAGGGACTCCGGAAAACATGCAAGTAGCACCGCATTACAAAAATGTTGTACAGGAAGTGTTGTATTATTTTTCAGAAAAAATAAATCAACTTGTACAGCTTGGAGTGAACGATATTATTATCGATCCGGGTTTTGGTTTTGGAAAAACAGTTGAGCATAATTACGATTTATTAAACCATCTCGATTTTTTCAGAACTTTAAATTTACCAATATTAGCAGGGGTTTCCAGAAAATCAATGATCAATAAAGTTTTGGGCACCAAACCCGAAAGTGCTTTGAACGGAACAACGGTATTGAACACCATGGCATTAATGAAAGGTGCAAATATTCTTCGTGTTCATGATGTTAAAGAAGCGGTTGAAACCGTGAAATTATTCAACGCCTTAAAAAATCCCATTGTATAATTTCGTATTAAAATGTATAACGAAATAATACCTGCTACATTCAAAACTCAGAAACTGTGGCGCACATGGTTAAGTAAAAATCATGATAAAATTGATTTTATCTGGCTTGCTATAAGAAAGAAAGATTCGAAAATAAAATGCATCACATACAGGGAGGCACTTGATGAAGCACTTTGTTTTGGATGGATTGACGGAATGGTAAAAAGGTATAACGATGATTATTTCATTCAACGTTTCACTCCTCGAAAACCCCGCAGTATATGGTCGCAAATAAATAAAGATAAAGTTACAACACTGATCGAATCAGGTAAAATGACTGAAGCCGGAATTGTAAAAATTGAAGAAGCAAAAAAGAATGGTCAATGGGAAAAAGCTTATGGAATAAAAGTTCCGCAGCCACTTCCCGACGACTTGAAAAAAGCACTCAAAGCTACTCCCGGTGCGTGGAAAAATTTTTCAGCATTTGCGCCATGCTATCAGCGTATGTATATTGGATGGATATGCTTTGTAAAAAAAGATGATGCCCGCAAACGAAGAATAGCAAAGGTTGTGGAGTATTCTCTAAAAAATTTTAAACCCGGAACGTTATAGTTTTTGCCTCTAAACAATTTTTCTATATATTTGGCTTTTATATGACACCATTATTCATCACCGATTTTTTAGACATCCGCATCCTTGATGTGATTGATGTGCTATTGGTAACCATCCTCCTTTTCCAGTTATACAAGCTGATCAAAGGCACAGGGGCCGTTAATATTTTTATCGGCATCATTGCAATTTATATTGCATGGGTTGTTGTAAAAGCATTCGAAATGAAACTGCTTTCCGAAATACTAGGACAATTCATCAGTGTGGGTGTTATTGCTCTTATCATTGTTTTTCAACAGGAGATTCGACAGTTCCTTCTTATATTAGGCTCACCAAATTTTCTTAAGAAAGGTACGAAAGGATTGCGTGGATTACGCTGGCAAATGAGCCAGATGGAAGGACTGGACATTGAACCAATAGTGAATGCATGCGAAACGATGGCATCATCATTTACCGGAGCCCTGATCGTTATTTCACGCCGGAACGAACTTAAAGCATATGTTCAGTCAGGAGAATCATTAAACGCAAGTATTTCCAAACAACTTATTGAAAATATTTTTTACAAGAACAGCCCTTTGCACGATGGCGCGGTTATTATCGGAGGAAATAAAATAAAAGCAGCACGCTGTGTGCTTCCTGTATCAGAAAAATCCGACTTCCCTACTCATTTAGGATTGCGACACCGAGCAGCAGCAGGCATTACCGAAGAATCGGATGCGATTGCAATTGTTGTATCAGAACAACGTGGAGAAATTTCTGTTGCTCAAAATGGTGAGTTAACAGTAAATATAAAACCTGCAAAACTTAGGGATTTACTGATAAAAGAATTCCGGTTACATTAATTTTTTTATTTAAGTTATTTACTTCGCTGTCATTAATGGTCATTATCCGTCTGCGGCGGAATCATTCATTGTCAAAATTGCTCACTGTGAACTAAATTTATTTTTCAACTTATGCCTCTTCCGGGATAAATCAACGTGTTTACAAAATTTCCATTTTTACATTTATTATCTAAAATTTGAATATTTATTGTGTATTAACGAGTGCCATCTATGGATAACCTTTGAAGTCTTGGATGGCTTTAAGGGTGGAGTCTTCAAAGGTTTGAGGGTTTGATTATTTTTCTCTACTTACTTTTTGCTTGACCAAAAAGTAACAAAAAGTCAAGAAAATCCGATGCTGCAAACACACATGTATGCACACCCTCGCCGGATTTTCCTGCCAACGCACTTTTTCTGTTGCACAGAAATTTGGTTTGAGTTATTTGTATTTTATTTTGCATAGCATGGCGCCATCATGGGATTATTATTATACCGACAGAAAAGATTTTTGCAAAAATATTTTTTGTTTTCTGTACGGTATAACTCGTTCTAAACAGTTTTGCCTTTACAAACCTGATAAGAACGAGTATAAAAATAAAAAATTTAGATTAAACCGCTTAGGCTTTAGTAATGAGGTTTTGCAGGAATTTGACAAATCTTTAAACAGAGAAAAAAATTTAGGCGAAATAAGAAATAAGCAGAAACTAAAAAATATTGAACGTGGTAGATAAAACAGAAAGCCTGGAAAACCAAGCTTTCTGGATGTATTTTATTTACTTGTTCCTTTTATTTCCTTCCTTCCCCTTTTTCAAGGGGAAGGGCGCTGGCTTTGAGTGTTAGAGGATAGGGTATAAAAAAGAAAACCAAGCTTTCTGTTTTTGTATTTTATTTTTATTTGCACTCGTTACGCTTCGCTAAACGAGCGCGAACCATTGGCGTTTATGCGTGTTATATACCACGCGATACAATCGCGCAGCAGCGGGGGCGCGAACACATTTTAACGAGCACCATCAAGGGCACCAACCGTTTGCGTTAATGCGCGCCATCAGTAGGAGGTACAAGTTTAGGTAATGATCTAGAAAATCTAATTTCAATTTTAAATTCATCCCCTTTTGATATTTCCATTAATGATTTATATTCAAGTAAAGGATTTGATTTTAGCATAAGCTTACTTTCTTTACAAATTTTATATGTAGACAAACATAAATCTTCATCACTAAGAGAATGCATAACGGATTTTAACAACAATGTATCTGAGACGTTTGGTAAAATTTCATGTATTTTTCCTCGATCCATAAACTCAATATCAATAGTATCATTTACCTTTTTTATTTCATTATAATATAACAAATAAAAATTGCTTTCTAATATCTCATCTTCATTGTCACGAACATTTAATATAAGTTTTTTTGAAGTATAATTGTTAATTATTATTTCTAAATAAAATCCTGATAAATTTGATTTATAGTTAATCTTATTATTAAAATAAAAATAACTTTTTATCCAATTAATAATAATCGTATCTTTTTTTATAATATTTCTTTCTATATCTATATTGTTTTTATCTATAACTTTATTATCATTATTACAACAATTTAAAATAATAAATACAAGAAATACCAAAATAACATTAATAAGAATTATAATTTTTTTCATAATATTTATTTTTTATTCTTTTTAAATTCAAATATACCTTCATTATTTTTCGTATAAGTTCCATTTAATTCTTTTTCAATTATTGGTTTCCAATAGTCTAATTCTTTTTGGTTCATTTTGCCAAATTCATCTGCAATATTGCCTATAACATGATTTCTGTATGCTTTAGAAACACCTTTAAAATTTTTATTAATAATTTCCGCATTCAAAGATTCTAATTCTTTAGTTGATTCAGATAACGTTCCTAATGCATCATATGCAGGATCATTTTCTTTTAGAAGATTATGTTCCCATTCATGAATAAGAAGGCTTTTTAAATCATTAGAATTATTTACTTCTATTGGTAATTTATGAGTTTGTTCATTGATTGCTAACCAAAAATCACCTTTATCCATAGTTTCTGCTAAACATCTATCTTCGGCCTGGCCACAAATACCGAAATTCAAATTTTCACCAAATAATTCCTTATTATATGTATTCATTATTCCTCTAAATGTATAAAAATCGCCAGAACTACTACCTCTTGATCCTTTAAGTTCTGTTACATCCTTCGAGTAATAAGAAATTAAAGAATTAACACTTTTCCAATCAATCTTTCCATTTTCTTTATATTTTGATGTTCCTCTAAGACAAAGTCCATAAAATACATCATAAGAACAAGTAATGACCTTTACTGCATTACCAACAGGGACCATAAAGCTAAACAGGCTTATACACTTTAATACGAAAACCCTGTGGTGCTTATAACTATTTGTTTACCAAGCACAGTTCGAATATTCGTACCTTTTGTATAGACACGCTTATAGACACTGCAGGGCTCTAACTGGGTTGACTTTGATTTTATAACGATATATCTGGGTCTTTTCAATATCATTTGGTAAGTTTTTCCATTTAAATTCAATTTCAATAGTGTCTTTAAATATTATGTATTGAAAATCTTTTACCCTTAAATTTGTAAATATAAAATCATCTTTCAAACTATCTGTAGGAATAAAACTATATCGTAAATCAGAAGAATATAAGTACAGTTTAAAAAAAGTGTTAAAAACTATAAATGTATCTAATTTATTTAACCTATAATATCTATCTTCTCTGAATTTGTCTTTTTGGAATTCTACAGTATATTTTGTTATTCCTGTATTATAATCTAAGCAGGTTATTCCTTTATTAAAGTTTACAAAATAATAATTTGCATTTACACTGTCATTATAAAACACAGGGTTCGCAATAATATTACGAAAGCTACCATCATTTACAAATATTCTATTCCATTTACCGCAATTACTGCTAATTTTAATTTCTTTTACATTTGCTTGGAAATTAATATAATTATCACATTTATTTTGGCTACATCCATACAGCAGAAATAAAAAAATTATATACTTGGAATGATTCTCTTTAGTCAATCCAAAACGTACCTTCTTTGAGTTCTTCATAAAATGATCGTTTAGAATAAAAATTATTCATAATGATTGATGCTTTATTTTCAATCAAATATTTTGCCCTTTCACCCCAATATACTTCATCTGTCTTCATTATAGAGTGCTGGCAACCCGCATTAAAAATATGTTCATAGTTTGGATTCTTAAGCCATGATTGCATTAATCTAACATGTTGACTTTCATGCACTAATGTCAGCCCGCCAACAACATCAGTGTATTCTTTATTAGCCATTGTTTCACCAATATCATCAAAAATTGGATATGGCTTATCAGAGGATGATTTTGGTAATAGTATATCGAATTGTAAATAATCTCCTTTTTGCATTGTCGTTGCGTAATTTGTCATATCGGCACCCTCTGATTGCATACTTTTGTATTCTGTAGGAGATACTAATCGTTTCTTACCACTTTTATTTACTGTCCATGGAACGCATTCCCCACCATGCTCTGTCCCTACATCAAAATTTATTGTTGTGGATTCAAACTCTCCACCAATATCATATTGCGAAATAAATTTCTTACCAGCTTCACTTTTTTCCCACTTTTTATATGCATTCATTGCAGTTTTATCATTCTGAAAGGCTGAGCTCTTTTTAATAGTATCACCTAAAATATCATTATATAGATTTGGATTATTTCCAAATGCAACATAAGGAGCTTCAAAAATTCTTGGTTTAGGGTCTAAATTCCATCTTCTACCTAATCTACTATCATACTCCCAATACATAGCTGTAGTATTAGCACCAACAACGCCAGATATTTCATTGTCATTCTCCTGCCCGTTAAAGCCGAACCTGTAACTATTACTGCTAAAATTACGCCCAGGCATAAGCATACCAAAGGGGTAGTAATCCTGTGCGCTGGTAATATCGGCAGTGTAATAGTCAATAGTGGTGCTGTTACTGCTGTGAGGTAGTTTGTGGTCAGACACTGTTGTAAGTACATTCCCTATCCCGATAGCTATCGGGAGGTTGCTTAATTCAAATTGTTTATTGCCTAACATATGGCTAAAATAAGTAGAATTTTTACTTAACGCAAAATTCTTTATTTAAATATAAATTTTCTTAAAAAAATGAAATAAGGTTTTTATTATTTTCTTTTCTCCATGATGAGAAAAGAAACAAAAGAATCTAGGCAAAATGAAGCTTCAGCGCTCTCTAAAATTTTAATAGAATTTTTTAGCAAAGTAACAGCCCACCTGAATTAGCGGGCTGCTTTGCTTAAATTCAAATTAAAATTTTATTCACACTTGCCCTGTCCTCGCCATTTTGCCGGGCTTGCGCGCATTTATCGATTATTGAACTTTTTCTATTTCAAATAAAAAATGGAATGAGTACAATAAACATTATTAGAAACAAATTAATTGCAAGAATGTTTGCTGTTGAAGAACGAGGGACTCCATACGTTGATACTTTTAAGTTTGCTTCTTAATACTGTTTATAAATTTACTCTTTTTATTTGTTTTTAACCTGGAATACTAAAGTTACTGTTTTATTGATATAACCGTATCTTCTTTAATTATTAAGATTTCTTTCCAATACCAATCTATAGGGTTAATATTCTTAATTGTTTTATTTTCCTCCACATTTACTTTTAATAATACCGAACGTCCTCCGCTTAATTTACTACAATTATAAGTCATACCACACATTAAAAGGTCTGTATAATATGCTCTATATTTGGGTATATCGGACAATTCATCTACTATCTGAAATGCATATACATAATATATACCTATTGGTAAGCTAATAATATAGTTACTACCAGCACGAGTTTCAGTACAATATTTTATGGTGGTATCTATTGCATTCACTGCACATACTTTCATTCTTGGACGGTATGTTATTTCGCTCGGGAAATTCACATAACCTTTTATTTTACCATGTGATTTTTTTAAAATATCTGTCTGTGCATGTAAACTAAATGAAATAAATATTAACCCTATAAAAAATGTTTTTCTAAAATTATTCTTCTTTTTTTGTATCATCTGGTTTTGTAGTGTTTGACTCATTATTAATTACACTTTCTATATTTTCTTTTTGCTCCTCTGTCATATCAGATATTGTCCCTTTTATATTTTTTGTGCCCGACCATTCTATATATTGTTCTTCTTCCACAAGATTAATTTTTTGTTCTTTTTTCTTTACTGGGTTATTTGCGGGAAGCAAATCTACCAAACCTTTTGCTTCAGAATTAATTAAAAATTCAAAATGCAAATGTGGAGGAGTGCCTGCTGGTCCAGAATTCCCACTCTCTCCAATTACTTGTCCTTGCTCAATACTACCTTCTTTAACTATTCCTTTATTTAAATGAGCATAAAGTGAAAAAACTCCATTGTCATGTTTAATTATAACTACATTACCATAACCTGATATTGGACCTGAATAAAATACTTCACCTTTTCCTACAGATTTTACTGGAGTACCTATTACAATTCCTACATCTATTCCCCCATGAAATTGTCCAGGATAAAATGGAGCAGATGTTCCAGCTCTGTAATAACCACTCACAATCTTACTAATATTTTTTTCTGATAAAACAATAGATATTGTTTTTTGTACAAGAGGAGTTTTCTGTACAATATCAACTGGTTCAAGACCATCTAAATCAATTGCACAAATAGGTCTATTCCCAGCAAACTGAAACGGAGATAATTCAGGATATTTTCTATCTTTTATAATAATTGGATCTGGAGAAATAAACCTGCAAGCCCTAGTATCATACATTCGCATTCCATAGTCTTGGAAAGAACCTGTTGCACCAAAAACTTCATCATCATTAAGTTTTCCATTAAAGCCAAACTTATAGCTATCACTACTCCAGTTTCTGCCGGGCATTAATTGTCCAAATGCGTAATAATCTTGCGCACTGGTAATATCGGAAGTGTAATAGTCAATAGTTATATTATCGCTTGTATGGGGTATTTTGCGGTCGCTCACTGTTGTAAGTACATTCCCCAAATGGTTATCCTTCTCATATAAAAATTGCGCAGGTATACCTTTCGCCCTAAGGTCTTTCTCAAAAAAATATATGTTTTTTCCTGACTGCATCGGTTTTTATATGTACCAAATTTATACAATAATTACGTTCGCCTTCACCCTTTTATTGCTTTTTTTTTACACTTTTATACAATACCAATATAACTTGCTGCGTTATTATATTAAACAATCTATTCTTTATGTAACAACCGTTACTCATAATTTTCAGAAGTATTTAATATTTAGTAATCCTTAAACACTTGTCAATTATGAGTAAACAAACCGGTTTAATAAAACTAAAAGGTAATATCGGCGGTATTAGCTTTTACAAGTCCGGCGGCGAAGACTTAGCAAGAAGAGCCAACGGACCTTCTAAAGAACGTATTCTCAAAGACCCTTCATTCGTGCGCACAAGAGAGAACAACTCCGAGTTCGGCGGTTGCGCTTTTGCTGCCAAAACCCTTCGCATGGCTCTTATCAGCGTTATCCAAAGTAAAGCTGACCCGAGAGTATCTGCCCGGCTAACACAGATTTTTAAAGAAGTTAACCTTAAAGGCTCCGGTACAAGAGGACAGCGAACCATTCCGCTATCGGCTGCAAGAAGCATCTTAACAGGATTTGACTTTAATATAAAAATGTCTTTATCCCAGGTGTTCAATGCGCCGTATGCTGTTACCAATAATACGGCAAGGAACCAGGGCACTATTACCATTGCCGCTTTTCTTCCTAAAGATTATATCGAAGCTCCATCAGGAGCAACTCATTTCAGGTTATTAGAAGCGATTGGCGTGGTGTCGGATTATGCCGTTAATGTTAATACAGGGCATTATGAGCCTACTGACCCGCTTTTAAACATGATTTCTTCCGTTAACTATTCTGCTGTTACTGCTCTTAATATTACTACCCCTGCAACTTTTACTCTTGCTGCCACACTGCCCGGAGCTACTGCGCCTACTATGACGGCTACTGTTAGCGTGGTGCAATGTTTAGGTATTGAGTTTTTCCAAAGAGTGGGAACGGTTGATTATATGCTTGCCCAAGGCAATTGCATGAAGATTGTAAACGTGTTCTGAGGCTGTTTCATTTGTTTTTGCATTCCGTTGTTGGCGGTTGAGTCCTGTAGCAATACAGGGCTCTTCTTTTTTTCTGCATCATAAAAGAAAGTATTATATATTTGTTGTCATAGATTATTTTATTCTTTCTAATTTTTTCATTACTAAAGGGTCCTGCATCATTTCAGGACTCTTTGTATTATATGCTATAACTCTGCTTCAGTTCTTCCATAATTAAGTTATAAACATGCTATAAGTGATATAGCAAAAATCTATACACTTAACCGACTTATATCGGGCTCATGTCCGACTGATGTACGGCTATAATCCGACTATACATTTATTTTTTAAACGATTTTCTGTTTAACCATTTACTTTTCAGTTTAATTTACTATATTTATTTATATAACCATTTTTTAAAATAAATATTATGAAGTTTAAATTTAACATTACAACCCTTCAGGATTGGTACAATGAAGGTAGTTACTTACTCACAGAAACTATAAATTCAATGAGGACAGAAATTCAGAATAACAATGTTATTATTATCGAACAGCAGTATTCTAATGCTCCTGATGAAGAACTATTAAGGTTTAATTCATTAGAAAGCCTAAATGAATGGATAGATAAATATTTTCCCGATTTAAAGCAAGATTAAAACAAATTGATGCTTTAAAACCTGCTTAGGCAACTCAAAAGCAAGCGGGAAAGGGATTGTCAAGGTTTTTGATAAAAAGTTTTACCCATTAAAAAGCAAAATGATAACAAATAAAAGTTTTTAGCAAAATTCATTTTAACCTTGACTGTGGGCAGCGCTGGCTTAACTTTGCATAAGCAGGTTTTAAAAAATTTCAGGGATTTGTTTTTCACCTTACGCCTGTGGCTTGCGCCTTGTCTGACTGTAAGAAGTAGCGCATAATAACAGCAATGAAAGAAAAAAAAGTAATTGTGTAGGGTTGTTGCTTATATTGTTGGACAAGCAAGCAGGGACAGCTTACTTTATTTTTCTTTGATTGCTACCGCTTTCAGAGCTGCCGCCAGCTCTTTGCTTTTTGGATTTTACTTTATAAAAAGTCAGAAGATTCAAAATACAAAAAGCAAAGTGCTGACGGCTTAGGTCGGTGTGCGCAGGTGTGCGGCTATTTGGCGACAGCCCGTAGTACATAATGCTGCTATGAGACTTACATGCATAATAATAAAAGCTGTTCAGCATGGAAGTTTTATAGCGCCGCATTATGTAAAATAGCTTGGGGCTTTTATTTTTTGGTACTTCGACAGGCTCAGTACAGGCTCATGCTTTTTGTTGCGGGGCGCAACGGATATACAAAAAGCATGACAAAAAATAAAAGCGTTGTGAGACGGATTTGCGGTGGCTGCGGGTGTTTTATCCGGGTCGGGGTATTTTACGACCAGCTTATATGGCGGATGCGGTGAAGGGCTTGGAAGCCCGGGAGCAAAATCTGGCGTTGGCTTTTTATTTTATTCGTGTTTCTTAAAACCAATTCTTTTCCTGTTTGCATGGTCTAATTGCTGCTGCTTGGATTCTTCAAACTGTTTTAAGTATTCAAAAATTAAAATAAATTTATTGTCATAATCGATGAACTTACTTTTGATTTTATCCATTTCTAAAAATAACTCCTTATGTGTTAACAGTACTTCCCGCATTTTATTAAAGACACGAACTAAGTGTATATTTATCTGTATGGCTCTTTCCGTATTCAATACACTGGCAAGCATTAATATTCCATGTTCCGTAAATGCAAACGGGGCAATACGCAATCCCATTATTTCTTTACTGGTACTACCAAACTGCTGACGGAAGTTTTCTAATTCTTCTTTGGTAAATTCAATCATAAAATCTTCAGGGAACCTTTCTATATTACGGCGTACCTGCTCTTTTAAACGCCTTGTTTCTATCCCGTAAAATTCCGCAAGATCCCTGTCAAGCATTACCTTTTTATCTCGTATAAGATATATTTTAGATAAAATAATTTCTTCAGGTATCATGATTTTGTTTTCTGTTTTACTCATATCTATTTTTTTAATGGGACAAAAATAAAAATATTAATTGGGTGTCGCAATTTGCGATACCCAATTTTAACCAAACGGATGATGCTTGCTTAACATGTCTGTAAGGCTGTCCAGCTCCTGTACTTCATAATGCTGTATGCTGTTGATAAGACGATGCCCCGCCATATATTGCACCTGCCTTTTGTCATACATCTTAAGCCAGTACAAAAATACCGATGCTCTTATATGCTGAACATTCCTGATAACGGGATTAAGCCCCCTGAGTTCGCCGAGCAACCAGTTAATAATATTGCTTGTCCGGCTTGCAACAAAAAGACAGGTTTGGTCTATGGGCAGGGCGTTCAGGTAATCGTTAAGAACGATGATCTGTTTTGCTTCTAACTTTAATTCCCTGCTGTTGCTTCTCCTTGTACCGGGTATATACACAGTTCCGTTATTCAGATTGATATGCTGCACTTCTATTTTTCCAAGTTCACCGCCATGCAAGCCCTGCCATACAATAAGTCCTAACATGGATAAGCTGCGCAGGCGGTTTCTTTTGTCTTTGCTGTATTCTGCATATTGGTTGTAAAGGGTTTCAAGGTCGGTGTAGGTTAACGGGTTCTCTGTAATGCGCTGCATCTGTCCTTTTATATGTAAATGCCGTGCAGGATTTATTTCTATAATGCCTTCTTCTTTTAAATGATCATAATACTTGCGTATGCTGCATACCCTGATATTAACGGTTTGTATGCTTAGTTTTTTACTTTTTAAGTATTGTACATATTTTAAAAGTTCATTGTAATTCAGGTGTGCTATATCTGTATAATTCTCCTGTATCGCCCACTGTTCAAAGCGTTCAATGTCTTTTACATTTTCTTCAATGGTGCGAAGCGCAAGACCGCTGTCTTTCAGATAATATTCAAAACTATTGGTGTTCATTGTTGTTATTGAGTTATTAAGAAAATAGTCATTCATTGTCATTGATGGATGTTTGTTGCTGCATTTTGTTCACGATATGGGTATATATCTGTGTGCTTTCTAAACAGCCATGCCCTAAGAACTTTGCTATTTCTTCAATGGGCATACCACTTTGTAAAAGATGTGTAGCTATGGAATGGCGCAGGTTATGCGTGCTAAAGTGTTTTTCTATTCCCGCTCTTTCTCTCATATATGCAAAACGCTGGTAAAAACTATTCATCCGCTTGCCTTCCGTGTTTAAGAAAAAAGCTTCATCATCGGTATTTGTTTTTTTATTTCCAAACTTGTAATAAAATACCGCCCTGTGTTCTAATAAAAACCAGTTGCGCCCTTCTTCAATATATGAACGTATATCTTCCGCATGTTTATTGGCTATTGGGACATAACGCTGTTTGTTGCCCTTGCCTTTGCGTACAAAAACCAATTTCCTGTTCAGATCAATATCACTAATGTTTAATCGTGTGCCTTCATCTTTACGTAAACCACAACCGTAGAACATTGCTATAATCGCCCTGTCTCTTTGTCCCATTGCAAGGCTGTTAAAAGCGGAATGGGGTTCGTAAGTGGATTCGTAAAGTTGTTTTATTTCGGTTTGCGTTAGTATGGTTCTTTCATCTGCTTCATTTATTAATCTCTTTGGTGTAACATCTATAACATGCCGCCCTGTCTGGTTTAAATATCGTGCAAATGTATTGACTGCCTGTAACGCTTTATTGATATGGCTTGCACTTAACCCGCCTCCGTGCATCCGATTTTTTCTTCCTTTTAAATAAAGACTAAAATCGCTGATATGCCTTGATTTTAATTGTGTTATCTGTGTAATGTTTTTCTGTTCCAAGAAGTGTAAAAGTTCCTGCACATGATCAGGCAGGCTGTTGACCGTGGTTTCGGCATAACCTATAATATCAAGCCACTGCTTAAAGTTCTGTAGTAAGAATGTATATTGGGGGGATTTTATTTCAAGATGCTTCATTTTAGTTATGAGTTATGAGTTCGGAGTTATGAGTTTTTTCTATCCCCTTGCTTTCGGTCGTGGGCTTTTTGAGCCGCTGCTTCTTTTCCTTGCTGCTATTGGGTTTTATCGGCTCAGTTGTGCAGTGAGCCGCATTTGAGCCGGTGAGCTGCTGCGCTCTTACTTTGTTTAATGCTTCGTCTAATGCTGTGCTGATACGGCTTTGCAGTTGTTTGTATTCTTCATAGCTTATAATTTCATAACAGTAACTTTTTCCTGTACTCCCCATCAGCAAGCCTTTACCTGCTTTTTCTGTTTTCTTATTTTCTGTATAGTGTTTTATATATCCATTGGTAAATAAATGCAGGTGATGCCGCTTTACCGTGCTTACAGGAATGCGCAAGGCTTTTGATATTTCTTTACTTGTAAACCCTTCACTGTCGTCCGCCACAGGCGGAGTCGTAAGTAGCAAGTCGTTAGTCATAAGTTGTAATTTGCGTTGTTGTAAATATATTTTCAGTTGCTCAAAATAATTCCGGCAGGCTCCGTTCAGTTCATCGCTCTTGCGTAATAATATTTCTTTCATCAGGCTGTTGGCTTCCTGTATATCTTCAAGCGTGGTTTCTATATATACTTCTCCTGTTTCTTCATCTGCTTTTTGTTCCCGCTGGTATTGCTTGTAAAATGTGATGGCTTCTATAAATTGCAAATAATGGCTGTTGGTTCTTCTTGGTTTAAAAACTTCCTGTGGTATCTGTAACATTTCAGCATAAGGATTTCTGATGCTTACAGGCTGCAATATTCTTTGTACATTCTTCATCAGTTCTTTTATCCTGTGTTCTTCTTCAAAGTTTACCGTACCTGCGCTGAGTTTGCGCTGATAATTCATAATTTTTTCGTCTTGTTCTTTGCTTTCATCAAGATAGATAAGGAAGCTGCGGTTTGCATTATCTTCATAAATACTTTCCTGAGTAGTACAGCCTGCTACGCTTACAGGTCCTTCAACAGTTAAATGAACCGTCTTTGTATTTCCTTTGTTGTCCTTTAGTGTTACGGTCTTCGTTATTTTTCTTTTGCTCTTTAGTTCTCTTAATGGATATAACACGCTTTCTGCCCCGTCCAGGTCTTCTATTAAAATAAGTTTGTGTTTTAGTTCCTGCTGACCGAAGTAATACAGGGCGTTTTCGCTTAGCGTGGTTATTTCTATCCTGTCTTCTTCGGGTATCAGCTCGCTTACTTTTTCCTGTAAATAACTTTTTCCTGTGCCACTGGATGCAAGGCTTACAACATGCAAAGGATATTCCCGCTTGCGGCTTGTAAATATTAAATACATCAGCAGCCTGTTATGTTCTTCGCCTATCATCCCTGTTTTTCCTATCAGGTCGTTAGTAGCAAGTAGTAAGTCGTTAGATTTTAAAAAACTTATCGCTGCTTCTTTTTCTTCTTCTGTCAGTATCTTACTACTAACGACTTCGGACTTACGACTATTTTTTATTTCCTGCATCCTGTAATTTTCCAACCGGTTAATAAGTTCTCCTAATACTTTACTCAGATACACAGTGCCTATTTCAAAGCGTTCGGCGTACTTGCGTACAAGTTTTTCTAGTTGTCCGTCGTTGTATAAATCGAGATTGTGCCTGATAGCAATAGTTTTGAACTCTGTTTTTATGGTTACTCTTAACCTGTCCAAGCCTTCAAGCCGTATGCCGCCAAGTATGGCAAAGCTTAGTTGTTCGTACTTCCATGTGATATGTTCGGGGTTTTGGGTGTTCAGTAATTGTTCCATATAATTTATTATTTGCCATTTTGACTATTGCAAAAATAATAATAAATTGTTTATATGACTATCATAATTTATCAAATAAATTATTATGTTGCCCGTAATTCACTTTCTGACTATATTTGTATTGCTTTTCATTTAAAAATTTCTGATGATGCACGTAGGTAAAAACATTAAAAAAATACGGGAAGAAAAAGGACTGATGCAAAAAGAGATTGCCGCCGCCGCAGGTATGCACCCAGCCAACTACAATAAAGTGGAAAAAGGAGAGCGTGAACCTTCTATTGAGGCTTTAGATAAAATTGCAAAGCTGTTCGGTATGACCATTGACCAGCTTATTCATTTTGAAGGTAAGATGCCTAAAGAAGTTACTATTAAAGATAAAACCATTATTGAACAAATGAAGCTTATTCAGGAACTGGATGAAAAAGACAAAGCCGTTATTTTTAGCATGATTGAAACTATGCTTACCAAGAAAAAATTTAAAGACTTCTTTAAAGAAAATGTAAAACAATAATATTAAAGCCCTGCATACGCCGGGCTTTTTTCTTTTCTATTTTTTTACTTTCCCTTCTTTGGTTTTTTTATATTATAATTATCGAAGTTGTTGCATAACTACCTAATTATTTATCTCACTTTTTCTCTTTCCTCTTAAAAGGCTTATGGTAATATAACCCAATACAAATAATAGATGCACCCCTGTAATTATAATATTATAGAACCACCATCCCATAGTTGCCCCACCCTCTTTTATATAGTATAATCCATAATAAAAATAAAAGCTGTATATTAAAAATATAATTAAATTAATAAAGAAAAACAATTTACTGAATTTGTATGAAATTCCAATAAGGGCTAACGCCAAAAAAGAAATTAAATATATTATATTGTCAGCATCCATAATATCCTCCTAATTACCTTTTGTTACTGTTGATTCATCTCCGTTAGTTCTCTCTGTATCGTAATTCTTATATCCTTCCTTTATAGCATTGAATAATAATCCTTTACTTGTTCCGCTTTCAAGGATTTTTAGTATGAAATTTAATTCTTTATTGTAGCTTGCATCTGTATGTTGTTCTATTGGACCCATTTCTTCTTCTGGTATTGAAGTCACATTAATTACATCACCAGTTGCATCATCGCCAGATAATAGGTCTCCTATATGACTAATATTAATATTTTTAGTACCACTATTTGGATAATTTATCCAATTTGATTGATGAGGAGCTATATTTACAGAATATTCAATAATACTGTTATTATTATAAGCAAATCCAATTCCTTCTTTATTTGCTAATTTTAGGATTTCTGTTCTCATGCCTTCCATATAACCCTCTCCATATGCAGAACCTCGACTATGTGTTATTACTTGTAGCTGTTCTGTGATTTTACCATCCTTCATAGTTTCTTTCATTTTATTCCATACAGCTTGAGCATCAACCTTTGCTTGAGTTAGTCCAGCATTTCTTCTAGTATTAGGCCATAACCCTTTATTGCCATCCACAAAGAAAAAATCGCTAGAAAAACGGCTCTTACTTGCACTTGTACCATCAAAATATGACCCCATTTTATACCCTGTTGTAGATGCAATTGTGTTTAAAGTACTTGAACTCCAATATTTTGGGCTTGCTCTTTGATAATCGCCGTCAAAAGTATTCCCATTAATTAAAATTGGAAATTCGCCGTCTTCATCTATCACCCTAATAGGACTATTAAGTGCATAATGGTATGGACTTAAATGTACTAATACATGTTTCTTATCATCTGTTTTTAAAAATCTCCCAATCCTACTATCATAAATTCTTGCACCAAAGTCATAACTTGCGCCATCCACGCCGGTAATTTCATTGTCTTTTAACTTGCCATTAAAACCGTACTTGCTTGCAGTGGGGTTAAATGAACGCCCGGGCATTTCAGAACCAAAAGGATATAGGTCAACAGCGCTGGTAATGTCTGCTGTATAGTAGTCAATAATTCCGTCGGAGTTGTTATCATTGGCGATCTTGTGGTCAGACACCGTAGTTAGTACTGAGCCTAAATGGTTATCCTTCTCATATAAAAATTGCGCAGGTATACCTTTCGCCCTAAGGTCTTTCTCAAAAAAATATATGTTTTTTCCTGACTGCATCGGTTTTTATATGTACCAAATTTATACAATAATTACGTTCGCCTTCACCCTTTTATTGCTTTTTTTTTACACTTTTATACAATACCAATATAACTTGCTGCGTTATTATATTAAACAATCTATTCTTTATGTAACAACCGTTACTCATAATTTTCAGAAGTATTTAATATTTAGTAATCCTTAAACACTTGTCAATTATGAGTAAACAAACCGGTTTAATAAAACTAAAAGGTAATATCGGCGGTATTAGCTTTTACAAGTCCGGCGGCGAAGACTTAGCAAGAAGAGCCAACGGACCTTCTAAAGAACGTATTCTCAAAGACCCTTCATTCGTGCGCACAAGAGAGAACAACTCCGAGTTCGGCGGTTGCGCTTTTGCTGCCAAAACCCTTCGCATGGCTCTTATCAGCGTTATCCAAAGTAAAGCTGACCCGAGAGTATCTGCCCGGCTAACACAGATTTTTAAAGAAGTTAACCTTAAAGGCTCCGGTACAAGAGGACAGCGAACCATTCCGCTATCGGCTGCAAGAAGCATCTTAACAGGATTTGACTTTAATATAAAAATGTCTTTATCCCAGGTGTTCAATGCGCCGTATGCTGTTACCAATAATACGGCAAGGAACCAGGGCACTATTACCATTGCCGCTTTTCTTCCTAAAGATTATATCGAAGCTCCATCAGGAGCAACTCATTTCAGGTTATTAGAAGCGATTGGCGTGGTGTCGGATTATGCCGTTAATGTTAATACAGGGCATTATGAGCCTACTGACCCGCTTTTAAACATGATTTCTTCCGTTAACTATTCTGCTGTTACTGCTCTTAATATTACTACCCCTGCAACTTTTACTCTTGCTGCCACACTGCCCGGAGCTACTGCGCCTACTATGACGGCTACTGTTAGCGTGGTGCAATGTTTAGGTATTGAGTTTTTCCAAAGAGTGGGAACGGTTGATTATATGCTTGCCCAAGGCAATTGCATGAAGATTGTAAACGTGTTCTGAGGCTGTTTCATTTGTTTTTGCATTCCGTTGTTGGCGGTTGAGTCCTGTAGCAATACAGGGCTCTTCTTTTTTTCTGCATCATAAAAGAAAGTATTATATATTTGTTGTCATAGATTATTTTATTCTTTCTAATTTTTTCATTACTAAAGGGTCCTGCATCATTTCAGGACTCTTTGTATTATATGCTATAACTCTGCTTCAGTTCTTCCATAATTAAGTTATAAACATGCTATAAGTGATATAGCAAAAATCTATACACTTAACCGACTTATATCGGGCTCATGTCCGACTGATGTACGGCTATAATCCGACTATACATTTATTTTTTAAACGATTTTCTGTTTAACCATTTACTTTTCAGTTTAATTTACTATATTTATTTATATAACCATTTTTTAAAATAAATATTATGAAGTTTAAATTTAACATTACAACCCTTCAGGATTGGTACAATGAAGGTAGTTACTTACTCACAGAAACTATAAATTCAATGAGGACAGAAATTCAGAATAACAATGTTATTATTATCGAACAGCAGTATTCTAATGCTCCTGATGAAGAACTATTAAGGTTTAATTCATTAGAAAGCCTAAATGAATGGATAGATAAATATTTTCCCGATTTAAAGCAAGATTAAAACAAATTGATGCTTTAAAACCTGCTTAGGCAACTCAAAAGCAAGCGGGAAAGGGATTGTCAAGGTTTTTGATAAAAAGTTTTACCCATTAAAAAGCAAAATGATAACAAATAAAAGTTTTTAGCAAAATTCATTTTAACCTTGACTGTGGGCAGCGCTGGCTTAACTTTGCATAAGCAGGTTTTAAAAAATTTCAGGGATTTGTTTTTCACCTTACGCCTGTGGCTTGCGCCTTGTCTGACTGTAAGAAGTAGCGCATAATAACAGCAATGAAAGAAAAAAAAGTAATTGTGTAGGGTTGTTGCTTATATTGTTGGACAAGCAAGCAGGGACAGCTTACTTTATTTTTCTTTGATTGCTACCGCTTTCAGAGCTGCCGCCAGCTCTTTGCTTTTTGGATTTTACTTTATAAAAAGTCAGAAGATTCAAAATACAAAAAGCAAAGTGCTGACGGCTTAGGTCGGTGTGCGCAGGTGTGCGGCTATTTGGCGACAGCCCGTAGTACATAATGCTGCTATGAGACTTACATGCATAATAATAAAAGCTGTTCAGCATGGAAGTTTTATAGCGCCGCATTATGTAAAATAGCTTGGGGCTTTTATTTTTTGGTACTTCGACAGGCTCAGTACAGGCTCATGCTTTTTGTTGCGGGGCGCAACGGATATACAAAAAGCATGACAAAAAATAAAAGCGTTGTGAGACGGATTTGCGGTGGCTGCGGGTGTTTTATCCGGGTCGGGGTATTTTACGACCAGCTTATATGGCGGATGCGGTGAAGGGCTTGGAAGCCCGGGAGCAAAATCTGGCGTTGGCTTTTTATTTTATTCGTGTTTCTTAAAACCAATTCTTTTCCTGTTTGCATGGTCTAATTGCTGCTGCTTGGATTCTTCAAACTGTTTTAAGTATTCAAAAATTAAAATAAATTTATTGTCATAATCGATGAACTTACTTTTGATTTTATCCATTTCTAAAAATAACTCCTTATGTGTTAACAGTACTTCCCGCATTTTATTAAAGACACGAACTAAGTGTATATTTATCTGTATGGCTCTTTCCGTATTCAATACACTGGCAAGCATTAATATTCCATGTTCCGTAAATGCAAACGGGGCAATACGCAATCCCATTATTTCTTTACTGGTACTACCAAACTGCTGACGGAAGTTTTCTAATTCTTCTTTGGTAAATTCAATCATAAAATCTTCAGGGAACCTTTCTATATTACGGCGTACCTGCTCTTTTAAACGCCTTGTTTCTATCCCGTAAAATTCCGCAAGATCCCTGTCAAGCATTACCTTTTTATCTCGTATAAGATATATTTTAGATAAAATAATTTCTTCAGGTATCATGATTTTGTTTTCTGTTTTACTCATATCTATTTTTTTAATGGGACAAAAATAAAAATATTAATTGGGTGTCGCAATTTGCGATACCCAATTTTAACCAAACGGATGATGCTTGCTTAACATGTCTGTAAGGCTGTCCAGCTCCTGTACTTCATAATGCTGTATGCTGTTGATAAGACGATGCCCCGCCATATATTGCACCTGCCTTTTGTCATACATCTTAAGCCAGTACAAAAATACCGATGCTCTTATATGCTGAACATTCCTGATAACGGGATTAAGCCCCCTGAGTTCGCCGAGCAACCAGTTAATAATATTGCTTGTCCGGCTTGCAACAAAAAGACAGGTTTGGTCTATGGGCAGGGCGTTCAGGTAATCGTTAAGAACGATGATCTGTTTTGCTTCTAACTTTAATTCCCTGCTGTTGCTTCTCCTTGTACCGGGTATATACACAGTTCCGTTATTCAGATTGATATGCTGCACTTCTATTTTTCCAAGTTCACCGCCATGCAAGCCCTGCCATACAATAAGTCCTAACATGGATAAGCTGCGCAGGCGGTTTCTTTTGTCTTTGCTGTATTCTGCATATTGGTTGTAAAGGGTTTCAAGGTCGGTGTAGGTTAACGGGTTCTCTGTAATGCGCTGCATCTGTCCTTTTATATGTAAATGCCGTGCAGGATTTATTTCTATAATGCCTTCTTCTTTTAAATGATCATAATACTTGCGTATGCTGCATACCCTGATATTAACGGTTTGTATGCTTAGTTTTTTACTTTTTAAGTATTGTACATATTTTAAAAGTTCATTGTAATTCAGGTGTGCTATATCTGTATAATTCTCCTGTATCGCCCACTGTTCAAAGCGTTCAATGTCTTTTACATTTTCTTCAATGGTGCGAAGCGCAAGACCGCTGTCTTTCAGATAATATTCAAAACTATTGGTGTTCATTGTTGTTATTGAGTTATTAAGAAAATAGTCATTCATTGTCATTGATGGATGTTTGTTGCTGCATTTTGTTCACGATATGGGTATATATCTGTGTGCTTTCTAAACAGCCATGCCCTAAGAACTTTGCTATTTCTTCAATGGGCATACCACTTTGTAAAAGATGTGTAGCTATGGAATGGCGCAGGTTATGCGTGCTAAAGTGTTTTTCTATTCCCGCTCTTTCTCTCATATATGCAAAACGCTGGTAAAAACTATTCATCCGCTTGCCTTCCGTGTTTAAGAAAAAAGCTTCATCATCGGTATTTGTTTTTTTATTTCCAAACTTGTAATAAAATACCGCCCTGTGTTCTAATAAAAACCAGTTGCGCCCTTCTTCAATATATGAACGTATATCTTCCGCATGTTTATTGGCTATTGGGACATAACGCTGTTTGTTGCCCTTGCCTTTGCGTACAAAAACCAATTTCCTGTTCAGATCAATATCACTAATGTTTAATCGTGTGCCTTCATCTTTACGTAAACCACAACCGTAGAACATTGCTATAATCGCCCTGTCTCTTTGTCCCATTGCAAGGCTGTTAAAAGCGGAATGGGGTTCGTAAGTGGATTCGTAAAGTTGTTTTATTTCGGTTTGCGTTAGTATGGTTCTTTCATCTGCTTCATTTATTAATCTCTTTGGTGTAACATCTATAACATGCCGCCCTGTCTGGTTTAAATATCGTGCAAATGTATTGACTGCCTGTAACGCTTTATTGATATGGCTTGCACTTAACCCGCCTCCGTGCATCCGATTTTTTCTTCCTTTTAAATAAAGACTAAAATCGCTGATATGCCTTGATTTTAATTGTGTTATCTGTGTAATGTTTTTCTGTTCCAAGAAGTGTAAAAGTTCCTGCACATGATCAGGCAGGCTGTTGACCGTGGTTTCGGCATAACCTATAATATCAAGCCACTGCTTAAAGTTCTGTAGTAAGAATGTATATTGGGGGGATTTTATTTCAAGATGCTTCATTTTAGTTATGAGTTATGAGTTCGGAGTTATGAGTTTTTTCTATCCCCTTGCTTTCGGTCGTGGGCTTTTTGAGCCGCTGCTTCTTTTCCTTGCTGCTATTGGGTTTTATCGGCTCAGTTGTGCAGTGAGCCGCATTTGAGCCGGTGAGCTGCTGCGCTCTTACTTTGTTTAATGCTTCGTCTAATGCTGTGCTGATACGGCTTTGCAGTTGTTTGTATTCTTCATAGCTTATAATTTCATAACAGTAACTTTTTCCTGTACTCCCCATCAGCAAGCCTTTACCTGCTTTTTCTGTTTTCTTATTTTCTGTATAGTGTTTTATATATCCATTGGTAAATAAATGCAGGTGATGCCGCTTTACCGTGCTTACAGGAATGCGCAAGGCTTTTGATATTTCTTTACTTGTAAACCCTTCACTGTCGTCCGCCACAGGCGGAGTCGTAAGTAGCAAGTCGTTAGTCATAAGTTGTAATTTGCGTTGTTGTAAATATATTTTCAGTTGCTCAAAATAATTCCGGCAGGCTCCGTTCAGTTCATCGCTCTTGCGTAATAATATTTCTTTCATCAGGCTGTTGGCTTCCTGTATATCTTCAAGCGTGGTTTCTATATATACTTCTCCTGTTTCTTCATCTGCTTTTTGTTCCCGCTGGTATTGCTTGTAAAATGTGATGGCTTCTATAAATTGCAAATAATGGCTGTTGGTTCTTCTTGGTTTAAAAACTTCCTGTGGTATCTGTAACATTTCAGCATAAGGATTTCTGATGCTTACAGGCTGCAATATTCTTTGTACATTCTTCATCAGTTCTTTTATCCTGTGTTCTTCTTCAAAGTTTACCGTACCTGCGCTGAGTTTGCGCTGATAATTCATAATTTTTTCGTCTTGTTCTTTGCTTTCATCAAGATAGATAAGGAAGCTGCGGTTTGCATTATCTTCATAAATACTTTCCTGAGTAGTACAGCCTGCTACGCTTACAGGTCCTTCAACAGTTAAATGAACCGTCTTTGTATTTCCTTTGTTGTCCTTTAGTGTTACGGTCTTCGTTATTTTTCTTTTGCTCTTTAGTTCTCTTAATGGATATAACACGCTTTCTGCCCCGTCCAGGTCTTCTATTAAAATAAGTTTGTGTTTTAGTTCCTGCTGACCGAAGTAATACAGGGCGTTTTCGCTTAGCGTGGTTATTTCTATCCTGTCTTCTTCGGGTATCAGCTCGCTTACTTTTTCCTGTAAATAACTTTTTCCTGTGCCACTGGATGCAAGGCTTACAACATGCAAAGGATATTCCCGCTTGCGGCTTGTAAATATTAAATACATCAGCAGCCTGTTATGTTCTTCGCCTATCATCCCTGTTTTTCCTATCAGGTCGTTAGTAGCAAGTAGTAAGTCGTTAGATTTTAAAAAACTTATCGCTGCTTCTTTTTCTTCTTCTGTCAGTATCTTACTACTAACGACTTCGGACTTACGACTATTTTTTATTTCCTGCATCCTGTAATTTTCCAACCGGTTAATAAGTTCTCCTAATACTTTACTCAGATACACAGTGCCTATTTCAAAGCGTTCGGCGTACTTGCGTACAAGTTTTTCTAGTTGTCCGTCGTTGTATAAATCGAGATTGTGCCTGATAGCAATAGTTTTGAACTCTGTTTTTATGGTTACTCTTAACCTGTCCAAGCCTTCAAGCCGTATGCCGCCAAGTATGGCAAAGCTTAGTTGTTCGTACTTCCATGTGATATGTTCGGGGTTTTGGGTGTTCAGTAATTGTTCCATATAATTTATTATTTGCCATTTTGACTATTGCAAAAATAATAATAAATTGTTTATATGACTATCATAATTTATCAAATAAATTATTATGTTGCCCGTAATTCACTTTCTGACTATATTTGTATTGCTTTTCATTTAAAAATTTCTGATGATGCACGTAGGTAAAAACATTAAAAAAATACGGGAAGAAAAAGGACTGATGCAAAAAGAGATTGCCGCCGCCGCAGGTATGCACCCAGCCAACTACAATAAAGTGGAAAAAGGAGAGCGTGAACCTTCTATTGAGGCTTTAGATAAAATTGCAAAGCTGTTCGGTATGACCATTGACCAGCTTATTCATTTTGAAGGTAAGATGCCTAAAGAAGTTACTATTAAAGATAAAACCATTATTGAACAAATGAAGCTTATTCAGGAACTGGATGAAAAAGACAAAGCCGTTATTTTTAGCATGATTGAAACTATGCTTACCAAGAAAAAATTTAAAGACTTCTTTAAAGAAAATGTAAAACAATAATATTAAAGCCCTGCATACGCCGGGCTTTTTTCTTTTCTATTTTTTTACTTTCCCTTCTTTGGTTTTTTTATATTATAATTATCGAAGTTGTTGCATAACTACCTAATTATTTATCTCACTTTTTCTCTTTCCTCTTAAAAGGCTTATGGTAATATAACCCAATACAAATAATAGATGCACCCCTGTAATTATAATATTATAGAACCACCATCCCATAGTTGCCCCACCCTCTTTTATATAGTATAATCCATAATAAAAATAAAAGCTGTATATTAAAAATATAATTAAATTAATAAAGAAAAACAATTTACTGAATTTGTATGAAATTCCAATAAGGGCTAACGCCAAAAAAGAAATTAAATATATTATATTGTCAGCATCCATAATATCCTCCTAATTACCTTTTGTTACTGTTGATTCATCTCCGTTAGTTCTCTCTGTATCGTAATTCTTATATCCTTCCTTTATAGCATTGAATAATAATCCTTTACTTGTTCCGCTTTCAAGGATTTTTAGTATGAAATTTAATTCTTTATTGTAGCTTGCATCTGTATGTTGTTCTATTGGACCCATTTCTTCTTCTGGTATTGAAGTCACATTAATTACATCACCAGTTGCATCATCGCCAGATAATAGGTCTCCTATATGACTAATATTAATATTTTTAGTACCACTATTTGGATAATTTATCCAATTTGATTGATGAGGAGCTATATTTACAGAATATTCAATAATACTGTTATTATTATAAGCAAATCCAATTCCTTCTTTATTTGCTAATTTTAGGATTTCTGTTCTCATGCCTTCCATATAACCCTCTCCATATGCAGAACCTCGACTATGTGTTATTACTTGTAGCTGTTCTGTGATTTTACCATCCTTCATAGTTTCTTTCATTTTATTCCATACAGCTTGAGCATCAACCTTTGCTTGAGTTAGTCCAGCATTTCTTCTAGTATTAGGCCATAACCCTTTATTGCCATCCACAAAGAAAAAATCGCTAGAAAAACGGCTCTTACTTGCACTTGTACCATCAAAATATGACCCCATTTTATACCCTGTTGTAGATGCAATTGTGTTTAAAGTACTTGAACTCCAATATTTTGGGCTTGCTCTTTGATAATCGCCGTCAAAAGTATTCCCATTAATTAAAATTGGAAATTCGCCGTCTTCATCTATCACCCTAATAGGACTATTAAGTGCATAATGGTATGGACTTAAATGTACTAATACATGTTTCTTATCATCTGTTTTTAAAAATCTCCCAATCCTACTATCATAAATTCTTGCACCAAAGTCATAACTTGCGCCATCCACGCCGGTAATTTCATTGTCTTTTAACTTGCCATTAAAACCGTACTTGCTTGCAGTGGGGTTAAATGAACGCCCGGGCATTTCAGAACCAAAAGGATATAGGTCAACAGCGCTGGTAATGTCTGCTGTATAGTAGTCAATAATTCCGTCGGAGTTGTTATCATTGGCGATCTTGTGGTCAGACACCGTAGTTAGTACTGAGCCTAAATGGTTACTTAACTCAAATTGTTGGAAGTTGGCAAGCATCACAATATAATAATTTATACTATTCCGATTTTTTTACAGTATCCGCTTTTAGCTTTGCGTCCAGCTCTGCTGCAATTTCTTCAGGAGTTTTATTCAGCATTTCCAACAAACTTTTTGCATCATCGGCAAATTCATTATCGGGATATTTTTTTATGAATGCATTATAACATTCTTCTGCTTTCTTTTTATTCTGCAAAAAGTTATCATAGGTAAATGCTTTCATGAACATACAATCCGGTAATTTTTTATAGTCGGGATAGTTGTTTATTATTTTATCAAACAATTCTACTGCTTTGTTCGGATCACCGGTATTCATTAATATACTTGCAGCTTTATAATAACAAGGTGCTGCCATGGTATCTTTTGGAAATGCATCAGCAAAATCAACATAAGCTTCAACAAGCTCATTTGCTTTTTTAATATTGAACGTATCGGTTTTAGAGCTTACAATTTTTTCCAACTCTTTAATTTTATCAATCTTGTTTTGTTTGCTGTTCGAGCATGCTGCAAGCAACACTGCTATTACTACTAAAGTTGATATTATTTTTTTCATATTAATTAATTATTTTTTCTTTGTTTTTGAGAATTTCATTCTATAAGATACATTAACATTGCCTGTCATGATATCGTTGAGTTTTCCTTTAATAAGCTGTTTTTTCAATGAACTTAAGCGGTCAACAAAAACTTTTCCTTCAGTGTGGTCGTATTCATGCTGAATAATACGTGCCAGTATTCCATCAAACCATCTGTCGTGAAATTTAAAATCTTTATCATAGTATTGCATTCTTATTTTGGGTTTTCTTAATACGTCTTCACGTAAAGTAGGAAAACTCAGGCAGCCTTCATTAAACAGCCATTCCTCGCCTTCTTCTTCAATAATTTTAGCATTTATCAAAGTCAGTTTTACACCTTCCAGTTCCGGGTCATCATCAGCAAAAGCAGTAGCATCAATTACAATCAAACGAATTGGCAAACCAACCTGGGGAGCAGCCAAACCTACGCCCGGAGCGGCATACATGGTTTCGAACATATTTTCGATAAGCTCATTTAAATTCGGATAACTCTCACCAATTTCTTCTGCTTTCTTTTTTAAAATGGCATGTCCATATGAATATATCGGTAAAATCATTTCAAATATTTCCTTTCCTTATTTTTTTATAATACTATTTTCAAGGTATGATTGTAAGATTAAAGTTGCACTCACACTATCGAGCAATTCTTTTTTCTGCCTGTCTTTTTTTTTCAAACCTGCATCATATAATGTTTGCATAGCCATTTTCGAGGTAAAGCGCTCATCGTACCTGTTTACTGGTATTGCAGGAAAACTTTTCTTCAATAAATTTATAAATGCCTGTATACACTGCTCCGATTCGGATGATGTTCCATCCATATTTTTAGGTTCCCCCACAACAAAGCATTCAACATCTTCATGTGAAGTATATGCTTTCAGATACGGGAGCACATCTTTTGAATGTAGCGTTGTTAAGGCATTAGCAATCATTTTCAAATTGTCGGTCACTGCCAGTCCAACTCTTTTTGTTCCGTAATCGATTGCAAGTATTCTTCCCACAAAAAATATTTTTTACAAAATTATAAATAATAAATAAACCTACGTTATATAAATTAAGGTATTTATTTATAATTTTACAAAATCAAAATTTATGATATGGAAATTAAAGAAATTATTGAAAAAGCCTGGGAAAACAGGGAATTGCTCAAAGAGAAAGAAACCATTGCTGCAATTAATAAAGCTATATTAGAACTTGATTCCGGCAAACAAAGAGTTGCAGAATTCACTCCTGAAGGATGGATTGTGAATACATGGCTGAAAAAGGCAGTATTATTATATTTCCCCATCCAGGAAATGCAAGTTATCGAAGTAGGTCCATTTGAATTTCACGATAAGATTCCATTAAAAAGAAATTATGCACGCCTTGGTGTCCGCGTGGTTCCTCATGCCATTGCACGCCACGGCTCGTATATTGCAAAAGGTGTTATCATGATGCCTTCGTATATCAATATTGGCGCCTATGTTGATTCAGGCACTATGGTTGACACCTGGGCCACAGTAGGTTCATGCGCACAAATCGGGAAAAACGTTCACCTTAGCGGAGGCGTTGGTATTGGCGGTGTTCTGGAACCCGTACAGGCTGCGCCCGTAATCGTAGAAGACGGTTGCTTTATTGGTTCGCGCTGTATTATTGTTGAAGGTGCACGTATTGAAAAAGAAGCGGTACTCGGAGCTAATGTAGTTATTACACAATCAACAAAAATTATTGATGTATCAGAAAGCACACCTAAAGAATATAAAGGTTATGTTCCTTCACGCTCTGTTGTCATTCCCGGTTCTTACACCAGGAAATTCAATGCCGGTAACTACAATGTGAATTGCGCATTAATCATTGGAAAGCGACAGGAATCAACGGATTTAAAGACATCATTAAATAATGTGCTGCGCGATTTTGATGTTGCTGTATAAAAAAATTTTAACACTTCTCCTTTCTAATACCAATTGTAAAATTTATTGGACTATTACATATATACAATCGGTATAATTTAGACTGAAAACAAATTTTCAGAATTATAAAAAAAGTATTGCATTATACTTTTCAAAGTATTATTATTGTAACATTAAACAAGCAGCATTTTTTTCCGATGTATAATAAATTCAAATTTTTAATAGCTATTGTTATTAGTGCAATATTGCTGCTTTCCTGCAAGCATGTAAGCACAATTCAAAAGACCGATACGAATGTTTATACACTTGACTCTGCATCAGCAAAAACTGATGATACCAGCTTTTTAAGAATAATAAAGCCTTATAAAGAAAATATGGCTGCCGAAATGAATGCTGTACTTGCTTATACTGATGAAGCAATGATTAAAGATAAACCTGAAGGTCTGTTGAATAATTTTGTTTCAGACCTTATATTTATAAAAGCAAAAGAATATTACAAACCCGATGATGGAAAACAAATCGACTTCTGTATTTTAAACAGCGGCGGCTTACGCACAGCTTTTCCGAAAGGAGCAATAACCCGCAGCAAAATTTTTGAACTTATGCCATTCGACAATAAAGTTGTTGTGGTAACTCTCACTCCTGAAAAAACTTTGCAATTATTTAATTATATTGCAAAAGCAGGCGGTATACCAGTTTCAGGATTATCAATGGGTATTAAGGATACCAGTGCTGTTAATGTTTTAATCGACGGAAAAAAATTTGATAATACAAGGTCATATAAAATCGCGACATCAGATTACCTTGCGAATGGCGGAGATAAAATGTATTTTTTCAGTAAACCCGTAAACCTTGAAGACCTTGATATAAAAATCCGCGATGCTATAATTTCATACGTTACAGAAGAAAATAAAAAAGGAAATAAATTACATTCCAAACTCGACAAACGAATTTATTATGAAAAGTAACCGGCGTGATTTTTTTAAGACCATCATTGCAGGAGGCGCTTTTATTGGTGTTTCAAGCAATCCGCTTTTTGCTTTATCAGAAAAAAAAGAATACACAAAAATCACGTTGCTTCATACTAACGACACGCACAGCCACATTGAACCTTTTCCCGCGAACGATACAAAATTCCCAGGAATGGGTGGCTATGCAAGGCGTTCAACGATTATAAAAAAAATCAGGGACGAAGAAAAAAACATTTTACTTTTCGACGCAGGAGATATTTTTCAGGGCACACCTTATTATAATATGTATGGTGGTGAACTCGAATTAAAACTTATGAGCCTTATGGGTTACGATGCCGCAACCCTTGGCAACCACGAATTCGACAACGGACTGAAAGGTATTGACAGCAACCTTCATAATGCAACTTTTCCATTTATCAATTCAAATTACGATTTTTCAAAAACTTTACTTGCCGGAAAAATTTCAGAATATAAAATCTTTGAAAAAGATGGAATTAAAATAGGTGTATTTGGATTGGGAACAGAACTCGCAGGTTTGGTTGACAAAAAAAATTATGCCGAAACCATTTATAACAACCCATTTGAAAAAGCTGCATATTACGCACATTTGCTAAAAAAAGAAAAAAATTGCGATCTCGTGGTATGCTTGTCACACCTGGGATACGACGATGAAGATAATACCGGGTTCTGTGATATGGAGCTTGCAAAGCAATCGAAAAATATTGATGTGATTATTGGAGGGCACACGCATACTTTTATTGATAAACCATATAAATTTTTTAATACCGATAAAAAAGAAGTTTATATTTGTCAGGTTGGATGGGGTGGAGTTAAATTAGGACGTATTGATTTTTATATTAATAAACAAGCAAAAACAAAATTTGTCGAAGCTTATACAATAAAAATTTTTAATAATCAAGGGTAAAAAAATTTTTTTTTAAACTTTTTTTTTGGAATATTTGTTAACTCTTTGAAAAATTACAAAATACTTGAATTTACAAGGTTTTCAAAGAAAAGCAACGACAGAAAACATATAGAATAAACTTATATAATTCGATAATAGGTTTTTAGTTATAATATAGAAACAATTTTAGTTAATGGAAAAAAGTTACGAAAAAGTTTGGGAAAATTGTTTAAAGATTATAAAGGATAACATCGGTGTCCAGGCTTTTAAAACTTGGTTTGAACCTATTAAGCCTGTAAAGTTAGAAGGTAATGTCCTTACAATTCAAGTCCCCAGCCAGTTTTTCTACGAATGGCTTGAGGAAAATTACATTACCATACTTAAATCCACAATTAAAAAAGAATTAGGAAATGATGGTCGCCTGGAATACAGCATCATCATGGAAAACACGCTCAACAGCGCCAGTCCTTACACTATTAAAGTTCCTACCTCCAACAAAAGGGCTATTAAAAATCCTGCTATATCCATGCCTTTCGATATCAACAGAGGCACCAGCAGTTCCATTCCAAATCCTTTTATAATTCCGGGCTTACAGAAAATCAATGTTCAATCACAACTGGTCGACAGTTATTCTTTTGATAATTTTATTGAAGGCGATTGCAATCGTCTTGCACGTTCTGCCGGATATGCAGTAGCCAGCAATCCCGGCAAAACCGCATTCAATCCTTTGTTTATATACAGTTCTATTGGTTTAGGAAAAACACACCTTGCTCATGCCATTGGTATACAGGTTAAAAATTTATTCCCTGAAAAAACCGTACTGTATATTTCAACTGAACAATTCTACCAACAGTTTGTTGATTCTGTAAAAAACAACAGCCAGAATGACTTTGTACATTTTTACCAGATGATGGATGTGTTGATTATCGACGATATTCAATTCCTGTCAGGTAAAGAAAAAACTCAGGATGTATTTTTCCACATCTTCAATCACCTTCACCAGAACGGAAAACAAATTGTAATCACTTCCGATAAACCACCAATTGAAATGACGGGAACTGAACAACGTTTGCTTTCCCGCTTCAAATGGGGGCTTTCAGCTGATTTACAACCACCCGACCTTGAAACAAGAATTGCAATTCTTGAGAAGAAATTATATAACGATGGCGTAGAAATGCCTAAAGAAGTTATTGAATATCTTGCATACAGCATTACTACTACCATTCGTGAACTTGAAGGTGCACTCATATCATTGCTTGCCCAATCATCGCTGAATAAAAAAGCGATCACGCTTGACCTGGCAAAACAAATGATTGATAAGTTTGTGAAGAATACCGTTCGTGAAATTTCTATCGATTATATTCAGAAAGTTATTTGCGATTACTTCAACATTCCTATGGATGCCATCAATTCAAAAACCCGCAAACGCGAGATTGTTCAGGCACGCCAGTTGGCAATGTTCTTCTCAAAGAAAATGACAAAAGCTTCGCTTGCTTCCATTGGTTTACACTGCGGAAATAAAGACCACGCAACAGTTCTGCATGCTTGCCGCACAGTGAACAACCTAATTGACACCGACAAGCAATTCAAAGCTTACGTTGACGAATTGGAAAGGAAAATAAAACTTCAATAAAAAATTAAGCCGGTTGACATCAACCGGTTTTTTTATATTAAATAAATTATGACAAGCAAAGGAACATTATTTCTCATCCCTTCCGTAATAGCCGAAAATACAGCTAATGCAGCCTTGCCACCGGAAAATTTACACATCATCAATTCGCTTGAACATTTTATTGTTGAAGAAGAACGCACAGCTCGTCGTTTTCTGAAAAGCATCGGTTACAACAAACCTATCGATCAAATAAAATTTCATTTACTGAACGAACACACATCATCCGATGATTTTTTGGAGTTGCTAAAACCCTTGATTGACGGAACAAATATGGGATTGCTTTCAGAAGCAGGATGTCCGTGTATTGCCGACCCGGGCTCAGCTATTGTTTCCATCTGTCACAGCTACGATATAAAAACAAAACCTTTAATCGGACCTTCTTCTATCCTACTCGCCATGATGGCTTCCGGAATGAACGGACAAAATTTCGCATTCAACGGGTACTTTCCAGTTGATAAACATTCACGTTCAAAAAAAATAAAAGAGTTTGAAATAAAAGCGCGCCGCGAAAATCAGGCACAAATTTTTATTGAAGCGCCTTACCGCAATATGCAATTGCTGAACGATATTTTAAAAATATGTTCACCCGAAACACTTTTATGCATTGCCACAGAAATCACGTCTGACAAGGAATACATAAAAACGAAAACCATCAGCGAGTGGAAAAACAAACTTCCTGAAATAAATAAGAAGACTACGATTTTTATTATTGGGAATTAAAAAAGCACTCGTCAGGAGACGAGCGCGAACACCATATAATGCAACATAAATATTTTCACATCTTAAACAACTCCACTGCATTAATTTCCGCTACACGTGAAAGTTTGCCCTTAGGTTCTTTATTCAACCTGTCGATAAATAAAATTCCGTTCAAATGATCGATCTCGTGCTGGAAAATAATTGCAGTAAAATTCGAACCGCCATACCCTTCAATCAATTCTTCATGATGCGAACCATCAAGTAAATCGTATTCAACAACAACAGCCGAATAACGATGACTGTTACCATTTACACCTGGAATAGAAAGACAGCCATCGCCTGTAAATAAAACTGCTTTATTAGAGTAAAGAACAATTTTGGGATTCAGATAATATTCAAATGGCTTTCCAACTTTATCAAGACGCTGCAACCAGATAATATCCCTGTTAATGCCAACCTGCGGGGCAGCAATACCAACGCCGCCACCCGAAGCCATAAGTGTATAATACATTCTTCTTACAATGCGATATAATACCGAATCGCTTGCATCAACACGCACTTCACGGCTTTGCTTTCGCAGGATCAATGAGTCATCGTAAATGCTTGTGATAAGAATTCTCATTATATCATTAGTGTCGCCTTTTAAAATGGCATCTTTCTCTGCCTGGGTATAAGCAAGCGAATCGACAACTTCGACATCATGAAATGCAATGTCCTTCTTACCATAATAATTTGTAACACCTATCAGTAAAAACGGCAAAATATAAAACAGGTTCTTCATTTTATATAATAAGAATTAAATTGTAAATTTGTAATGAATAGAAATTTTATTACAACGAATATATAAAATAATTTCATAATAAAATAATATGCCACACCGTATAGAATGCCGCTGGCTCGAAGATATGTCTTTTGAGGCGGAAGTAAACGAACATATTTTTATAATGGATGCCGACGAATCAAACGGAGGTCATAATAAAGGACCGCGTCCGAAACCATTAACACTGGCTTCGCTTGCAGGATGCACGGGAATGGATGTAATTTCCATTCTAAAAAAAATGCACATCGAACCGGAATATTTCAACATTATCGTTGAAGGCAACCTCACCGAAGAACATCCTAAATATTACAACAAGATTAAATTGATTTACGAAATCAAGGGAGCTAAAGTTGAACTGGAAAAAGTAGAAAAAGCCATTATTCTTTCGCAGGAAAAATATTGTGGCGTTAGCGCTTTATTAAATAAAGGAGCTGAAATAGAATACGAAATAAGGATGCTTTAATTTACTACTGCTTTCAGTATTTCTTTGAACTCGGAAATGATCATTGCGGTAGCGCCCCAAACCACTTTATCCTTGATATCAAAATAAGGAGCCTTAAATGATATTATCTTCATAACCTTCATTCTTTTTTCTTTTCTTATCGCCGGGTCAAGTAAGGTCATGATATCATATTCTATTAATTCATCAACTTCATAGGGAGAAGGGAAAAAATCGGGTCTTTTAGAAACATATCCTACCGTTGGATAAATAACAAAATTACTTGGAGGAATATATAATCGTGTCAGGGTTCCCATAACATGAATATCATCTCTGTTAACACCTATTTCTTCTTCTGTTTCTCTTAAAGCAGTTTGAATAATATCTGCATCTTCCGATTCTCTTTTACCACCGGGTAATGACATTTGTCCGGGATGTTTGCTTTTAAATTTCGGGCGTTGCATAAGCACAGAATAAATAGAATTTTCATAAGGATACAGCAGAATTAACACACCACTATGCTTGGTATTGCAATTTTCAGCAAGTAACATGAATTCTTTAACTCGGATATCGGAGCCCATTAAAAGCTGAGCACTTTCGCCGGGCAAGGGTTGTTTAAGTTTTTCTTCAAGTTTTAAAATCAGGCTTTCCAAATTATTTTTATTTATGCAATTATATATACTCGTTCTTATCAAGAATGCAAAAGCAAATTTGATTAGAACGTGTTATGCCGATTTATCCCGACTTGTCGCGGATAGGAAATTTCACAAATCATTTCTGTATCGGTATAAATGAATTTTTTAATATCTGTTCACATACAAAATTAAAACTTATGCTTGTAATTTTAATATCTAAAATACATTTTTATGATACGATTTATTAACTATTAAATATAACATCGATAAAAGAAATAATCCTCTCTTTATTTTTATATATCAGGCACTTAAGCAATTTTGTTAATAAATGTTAAAATTCTTTTGGTATTGCATTGCTGATTTTAAAAAAAAGATATTAATTTTGCCAAAGATTTAAAAAAAAATTTTATTTAAATTAATAACCAAAAACAAAAAATTATGAAAAATTTGATGAAATTAGCGCTTGTTGCATTAGTGGTTGTTGCTCTCAATGCATGCAAAAGTTCAGATACTCCAGATAAAGTAGCTGAAAAGTTTTTATCAGCACTTAACAAAGGTGATACGACTGAAGCTAAAAACTTAGCAACAGAAGATTCTTATGCTTTTATCAGGTTTTACGGTGGTATGGCTCAATTAGGCGGTGGCGCTAAAGAAGTTAAAATCGAGAATATGAAATGTACTGAAGATGGCGACAAAGCTAAATGTGACTATACTGAAAACGGCGAAGCTAAACAGATTGACCTTCTTAAAAAAGATGGCAAATGGATGGTTAACATGAAAAAAGAATCTCCAAATTTAGATATGACCGAACCACAACCGGAAGCTGAAGGTGATTCTACACAAGCTGAAGCACCAAAAGAATAACATTGTTTATTTTACAGTACATTGAAAAAAAATATCATAATTGTTTTCTCTGTTCTGTTCATTATAATAATTTTAATTTATTTGTTCCTGCGTCTCTACGATTATCGTAGCGAGCAGGAACAAATAGTTTCTAAGTATACCCTTTCCGAAAAAGAAATCTCTTTACTTAAAGAAGGCGACATCATATTAAGGCATGGTTACGGTTTTGTAAGCGACATGATTGTTGAAACCATGAACGACAGTATTGGTCTTTCGCACTGTGCAATTCTTACAAAAGACAAAAAAGGAAAATGGATGATCGTTCATTCTGTTTCTTCTACTCTTACTGATATTGACGGGGTACAATCTCAGTTCCTCTCCCCTTTTATTAACGACAGTAAAAAAAATTCAGTAGTTGTCGTTCGTTTTAAAAATGCTAAAAATGATTCAGCTCTTGCCTGTATTGGTAAAAGGGCAAAATATTATTTAAAGAAACAAATCCCTTTCGACGAATCCTTTAACATGAAAGATTCAACAGAGTTATTTTGTTCAGAGTTTATATGGAAAGTATTTCAAGACGAATTCAAAACCGACATCTTTGAATCAAAAGATAAAAAAGAGCATTACGATTACATGAAATTCGATTGTTTCTTAGATACTACAAATTTTGAAATTATCATTGATCATAGAACACGTCTGCCTAAAAAAAATTAATTCCTTACTGCTTTATTATACTCTTCAAGGCAACGCTGTCTTGCAAATTTATGTTCCACGATAGGTTTAATATATCCGGGCTTTAATGATTCCGGCGCCCACAATCGAATATACTCGTTGTTCTTATCAAATTTTTTAGTTTGTTCATAAGGATTGAAAATCCTGAAATATGGAGCAGCATCACAACCTGTTCCTGCCGACCATTGCCAGCCACCATTATTTGATGCCAGTTCATAATCATCAAGTTTTTCTGCAAAATATGCTTCACCCCATCGCCAGTCGATCAATAAATGTTTTGTTAAGAAACTCGCCGTGATCATCCGTAAACGGTTATGCATATAACCTGTTTCGTTTAATTGTCGCATTCCTGCATCAACAATTGGATAGCCGGTTTCTCCTTTGCACCATCGTTCAAAATTCATTTCATTGTTAAGCCAATGAATATTATCGTATTTTGATTTAAAAGAATTTTTAATAACACCAGGATAATGGAATAATATCATCATATAAAACTCGCGCCATATCAGCTCATTCAAAAATGTAGGATTTAATTTCATAGCTGTTATTATCAATTCTCTAATTGAAATGGTACCAAAACGCAAATGAATTCCCAAATGAGTAGTGCCGTCAAGTGCAGGATAATCGCGTGTTTTATGATAATCAATTATTTTATTTTCAAGATTTTTTATGGAAGTAAATGTATATTTTTTTTGTTGAAACCCGATTTCATCAATTGAATTTAAAGGGAATGGTTTCGTTTTAAATAAGTTTTCAAAATTCATTTTAATATTTAAAACCAGATCATTTTTATAAAGTTCTTCAATCCATTTTTTTGAATATGGCGTAAAGACAGTGTATGGCTTGCCATCAGTTTTTAGCACATCATTTTTTGAAAAGATAACCTGGTCTTTAAATAAATGAAACGAAATTTTATTTTTCGCAAGTAATGATTTTATTTTTTCATCGCGATTTATTGAATAAGGCTCGTAGTCTTCATTTGCATATACTGATGTAACATTATATTGAGAAATAATTTTATTAAAAATATCAAAAGGTTTTCCATATTCTACCAATAAGGAGCTTCCGCTTTTCTCTAATTTTTTTTTCAATTCATTTATGGATGCATAAATAAAATTTATACGTCTATCGTATTTATTTTTAAAATCGCTTAAAATATCTGAATCAAAAATAAATATCGGCAACACATTTTCTTTTTCCTTTAACACCTGAAATAATGCGGTATTATCGTGAATGCGCAGGTCGCGGCGAAACCAGAGAATATTAACCGTATCCATATCATTTATTTCAAACGCAAATTCACGCTTCCTGTTTTCACTTCCCAGCAAATGGAATCGCAAACATTAGAGCGTTTTTTTGTAATATTATCACCATCAACAGCAATAATTTTTTTCCCGTCTTTTAAATACTCGGCTGTTACTGTATAATAATTCCCGACCGGAAGCAGTGTATCAAAATATTCTTTGGTTAATGTATCATAAAACAACAATGCATTATCTTCAAGCTTGCCCCGGTAAAAAGCAACAGGAATACTTTTATTATCATTATTGATTGAAAGTTTTAAATACATCTCTCCTTCTGTAGGTTCAATAGTATTGCAATCAGAAAAATCATAGGTACTGCAATCCACATCCGATGAAAAATCGTTACACGAAATAATCACAACACTAAAAAAAAGAATAAATAAAATTTTTGTTTTCATATTGTATTTATATCCAGTCAAAACTTTTGTATGATTTATTATATTTCCTTAGCGGTATCACAAAGTACATACTTAAATTAAGCCGATGCGGTGCAAATACCTTTACATCATTTTCATCAAATTTTAAATATTCATATGCAAACCGGAATCCCGCCCAATTATTATATATAACAAAGCCAAGCGATGGAGATAAAGTAAAAGCATCTACCGGATTTTTGCTCATACCACGGTATTTCCCATAAGTGCTAATTTCTTTCAGACTGATAAATATTCCTTTCTGGAAAGATGAATTACTATTTAATCTGAACATTTTTTCTTCTTCATAATACATCAACCATCTTTTTTCCCAAACCTGGTAAAATGTGTTATCGCTAATAGGAAGTAATATCCTGTTTGCCCACAACCGGGTATTAAAACCGGCTTTAAAACTTATCAGGGTACGGATATCCTGTAATCCCAAATAGCCACCATACATAAAGTCGCGATTGTTCAAATCGATATCAACAGGCGAAATAATTAACCGGTTAAAAAAATATCTTTTTTCTTTATATAAATTATTTTTCTTTATCATTTTTGAAACATCGAATTTGAAATTATATAAAGCAAGAATAAGCGGTGTTGCTTTTTTGTTTGTTTGAATTCCTGCATCTGCCTGATGTTGCAATAAGAGTTCAACTATTTCGGCATAGCCATTTTCCGATGCTATCGATAAAGGAGTATATCCATCACAGTTAATTGAATTAATTGCTGCATTTTTTTCAACAAGCAATTTCACTACATCAAGATGATTGCCATACACGGCACAATGCAGCGGTGTCCAGCCACGATGGTCTGCGGCATTAACATCAGCGCCTTTATTTATCAATAATTCAGCAACATCAGCATGTCCATAAAAAGAAGCCGCAATCAGAGCATTGGAACTATCAATAGTTTTGCAATTATAATCAGCGCCATAAAAAAGTAACATATCAGCAGAAACAAAATACCCATATACGGATGCATAGAATAATGCGGTTGTGCTGTCGTCATCTTTAGCATTCATATCTGCCCCATTATGAATAAGGAAATCGAGCACTTCATAATTATCAAAACGTGCAGCAGCAATCAGGGCAGTGATCCCTCCTACTGGTCGTGCATTTACTTTTGCACCATTATTAACAAGAATTTTAACAACATCAAGGAATCCATTTTGTGAAGCAAACATTAATGCAGAAACACTATCTTTATCAGTGGTATTAACATCTGCGCCTTTTTTAAGATATTTTATAACATTATCCACATTGCCACTTTTTGCAGCTTCTAGCAGGTTGTCGTTTATTTCAACCTTTGATATTGTATCTCTTAAAATATAAGTTATATGTGTAACCGAATCGGTATAACGGATAGTATCAACCTGGGCAAATCCCTGCTGGCAAATAATTGCAGACAAAACAGAAAAAAATATTTTACAAATCCTTCTAAACATTTATTTCAAAATTTTCAATAAAAGTAAATAAAATTGTGCTGGGTTATATTATCAAATGATATTCAAAAAAAATATTTATTCGTATATTCGTATAAATTTATTTTCATTGAATATTCAACAGATACTTGCTAAGTATTGGGGACATCAATCGTTCCGACCATTACAGGAAGATATAATCAATTCTGTTTTGCATGGCGACGATACTCTGGCTTTATTGCCTACAGGTGGCGGGAAATCAATATGTTTCCAGGTTCCCGCCCTGGCAAAAGAAGGGATATGTATTGTTATTTCGCCATTGATCGCATTAATGAAAGACCAGGTTGAAAACCTGAAGAAGAAAGGTATAAATGCGATTTCGATTCATTCTGGAATGCATTATTATGAAGTGGATTTAGCGCTTGATAATTGTGTGCATGGCAATGTAAAGTTTTTGTACATTTCGCCAGAGCGACTGGTATCAGAGACATTTCTTATCCGGTTAAAAAAAATGAAAGTCAATTTGATCGCTGTTGATGAAGCGCATTGTATTTCGCAATGGGGATATGATTTTCGTCCGCCCTACTTACGCATTGCCGAAATAAGGCAATACTTTCCTTCGGTGCCTTTGCTGGCCCTTACCGCTACTGCAACACCAGATGTGATCGATGACATACAGAACAAATTACTTTTTAAAAAGAAAAATGTCCTGAGCAAAAGTTTTGAGAGAAAAAATCTTTCCTATGCAGTAATTAAAGAAGAAGACAAATTCAAACGAATGCTGCGTATCATTTCAAAAATAAATGGCTCAGGAATTATTTATGTAAGAAACAGAAAAAGGACAAAAGAAATTGCCGATTACCTGAATAAGAATAGCATCTCATCAGCATATTATCATGCAGGATTGGAGCCAAAAATCAGGAATGCACGACAAAATGAATGGATGACTGGTGCACGAAGGATTATTGTTGCAACAAACGCTTTCGGCATGGGCATTGACAAACCGGATGTTCGCTTTGTAATACATTTTGATATTCCCGATTCAATTGAAGCCTATTTCCAGGAAGCCGGAAGATGTGGCAGAGACGATAAAAAAGCATACGCTATCCTGCTTTACAATGATTCCGATATTCTTGATGCAGAAAAAAATATTGAAGATTCATACCCCCCACCAGAAACAATAAGGAACATTTATAATTGCCTGGGTAATTTTTATAACCTGGCATTGGGAAGTGGAAAAGATAACAGTTTTGATTTTGATATTTCAGTATTCTCTTCTGCATACAACCTGACACCGCTTACTGTTTTCAACTCGCTTAAATTTTTAGAAAAGGAAGGATATATTCTAACCACTGATGCGTTATACCAGCCCTCACAGGTTCGCATTATTACCGACAAAGAAAATTTATACCGTTTCCAGATCGAAAATAAAGGATACGAAAATATCATCCGTGTGATACTGCGTTCCTATGGCGGAATTTTTTCCGACTTCGTTAAAATAAATGAAACAGAAATTGCTTCAAGAGCAGGTATTACAAAAGAGCGCGTTATTGAATACCTGAAATACATTGAAAAAGCCGGTATCATTTCATATATCATGCAAAAAGAAAAACCGCAGATCATTTTTTCCACGGAACGTTTAGACCATAAAGCCCTTCATATATCGAAAGAAAATTACCAGGAACGAAAAATAATTGCCGAGCAAAAATTAAAAGCAATGATCAAATATGCATCATCAGGATTGAAATGCCGCAGCCAGATGTTGCTCGAATATTTCGGTGACAAAAAAGCTAACCGATGCGGACAATGCGATGTTTGCCTTGAAAGGAATAAACTTGAAATGAGCGAATTTGAATTCAATTCTGTGATCGATCAAATAAAACCAATACTGCAAAAACAGTCGCTATCGCTTGAAGATACGGTGAGTAAAATCAAAGGTGTAAGCGAAAGTATGATATTACGCGCCTTGCGTTGGCTGCTCGATAATGATAAAATTGTTTCGGAAGACAATAATAACCTGAGGTGGAAGAAAAAATTATGAAACTGAAAAAATCATTCTATCTTACCGAAGATGTTGTGGCTTTAGCCAAATCATTACTTGGCAAATATATTTACACAAATATTGACAACAAAGGAATAACTTCCGGCATCATTACCGAAACCGAAGCATATGCCGGTGTTATTGACAAAGCCTCGCATGCGTTTGGAAATCGTCGCACCACACGAACAGAGATAATGTACCTCGAAGGCGGCGTGGCATATGTTTATTTATGCTATGGAATTCATTCGCTTTTCAATATTGTAACAAACAAAAAAGATATTCCACATGCCGTTCTGATTCGCGGGATAAAACCGGTAGATGGAATCCCAATAATGCTTGAACGATGCAAGAAAAAAAGTATAACTGATAAATCAGGAATTGGACCGGGTAATGTTACAAAACTTTTAGGGATTCATTATTCGCACACAGGACTTTCATTGCAAGGTAATGATATATGGCTTGAAGATAAAAACATAAAAATCCAGGAAAAAAATATTATTGTCGGCACACGTGTAGGTGTTGATTATGCAGGCGAAGATGCAAAGCTACCTTATAGGTTTCAGATAAAATTATAAATTTTCTCGCTGATTTTCGCAGATTGTTTCCACAGATTTTCGCTGAATAATTCTGCGTTAGTCCGTGTTATTTTCCGCGCTAATCTGCGAGGAACTTATTTTTCTATTTTCATTTTCAAACTCAAAGCATTTTTATTATCAGGAAATAATTCAAGAACTTTATCGCAATCATTTGTTGCTCCCTGAAAATCTTTTAGTTGGTATTTTGCAAGCGCACGGTTAAAATAGGCATCCGTATATTTTGAGTTTATTTCAATTGCTTTATTATAGCTTGAAACTGCTTCATTATAATTTCCTAAAGAATAATATGAAACACCTTTATTGTTATAAGCCTCGGCAAAATCAGCACGAATAGAAATTGCTTTATTAAAATCTTCAATGGCCTCGTTAAATTCTTTTTTTAAATTTTTTGCACAGCCCCTGTTGTAATAAGCCATATCGAATGAAGGGTTAATTGAAATCGTTTTATTATAATCAACAATCGCTTCGGAATAATTACCAAGATTTGCTTTTGCAAGTCCCCTGTTATTATATGCATCGGCATAATCAGGTTCAAGCGAAATGGCTTTATTAAAATCTTCAATTGCCCCCTGTAAATCACCTGAATTTTGTTTTACATTTCCCCTGCCATAATATGCTTTAAAATAGTCGGGGCTTAATGAAACTGCTTTAGTATAATCTTCAATAGCTCCCTGTACATCGTTCAATTCAGCTTTCGTCAATCCTCTGCTATAATAGGCTTCAACATAGGTCGGGCAAATCTCAATAACTTTATTATAATCATTTAAAGCTCCTTCGTAATCATTATTAGTTGTTTTCACATAACCCCTGTTATAATATGCTATTGCAGAATTCGGATTATGCTTTATTGCCGAATTGTAAAAAGTTAAAGGAGCAACATAAGGGCGAGACTTCATAAAAGTAAATGAACTGAAGAAAATAATTATAGCTATTAAAATCCAACTTCGTTTAATTTTACCATTTACCAACCATTTGCGAGGAATCACAAATAACAGAAATAAAAGCATTCCAAATAAAGGCAGAAAAAAACGATGCTGCATATAATCCAGGTATGGATGTTTGTATAACATCGGAGGCAGCATAAACAAAACGAACCACGAAACGCAAAATATTTTTTCTTTAAAATTTCTTTCTTTATTTTTTATAAAAACATAAATTAACATAGCAATAATGATCAAGCCTGACAATGTTTTCACAAAAGAAAATTCAGGTATGGGAGAAAAATCAAAAGGAAGGAAAAAGTTTATCATGGCCTCAGGTATCGATTGCATATTAGCAATTAAGGCTGCAAATCCTGTTACTTCGACAGGGTTTGAATAATTGCCCACAGCATTATCTCGCATCCAAAACCAAAATATCCCCGAAACAGCATAAAGAAAAATTATAATGAAATATTTTTTATCAAATCGTTTTTCAAAATGAAAAGCAAAAAAATAAATCACAAATATAAATGGCAGGAATGCTGCTGTTTCCTTACAGAACAATGCAATGCTGAATGCCAGCCAATGTATGAAAAGAAAAATATTTTTCCTTTCGTTTAAAAACTTTATTAAAAATAAAAATGACAATAATGAAAAGAACATAAGCTGCAAATCACCTCTGGCAGGTAACCATGCCACAGACGAAACAAAAAGAGGATGCACGCAATAAATCAAAGTTGCTAATAATACCAAACTCGACGATATAGAGAATTTTTTAAGTATCTGATAAATCATGAAAGAGATGAATCCAAAAAATAAAATATTAGTAAAGTGATACATCCATGCATTATTTCCGCCAGACAAAAGCATATCGGTCATGAACGACAAGGTTTGCAGCGGACGATAAAACGCACTAATACCTGTAACAAATGCATCAGTATAAAATGCTTTTGAGATATTTTTAAAATTATCGAGGAAGCCAATATTATTAATGATTATACCATCATCATCAAAATAAGTAAATCCAAAATTTAAAGTTTGTATGTAAAGCAGTACGGGCAGGCAAAAAGCAATGACAGCAAAAAGAACCGTATTGTTTTTTTTCACAGGAATACTCTGTGTTTTCTTTTGGTTTGAAATATTTTTTTGTGGTTGATATTTTGGATTATTTTTTTTCATCAATATAATTAACTTTTCATGTATTTATTTTTTTCATCGTTGAAAAAAAATATAAAAGGGGATCTAATTTTTTTTTTAGATTTTGCATGAATGAATCTTTAAATTCCATGCGCATCCTTTTTTATTATCAACAATAGTTTCTATTAAATAATTTTCTTTAATACTTTTATATTTTATCAAACTATGATGATTCTATATTTTCAATTTCATTTTTAATAAACAATTCCAGTTTATTTTTATCAGGAAGTTGCAATTGATATTTGCTTACAAAAAGCTTTTTATCCATATCTGCAATAGCATATTCAACTATTGTTTTCTTTTTGTCGGTTACAAGTAATATTCCTACTGGAGGATTATCGTCTTTAGTCATAACCTTATTTTTGTAATGCTGCAGGTACACTTTTAACTGACCGATATGTTCATGCTTTACATATTCTGTTTTTAATTCAACTAATACATGGCACTTCAATATCCGATGATAAAAAACAAGGTCAATAAAAAAATATTCATCATCAATTAAAATTCTTTTCTGTCGTGCTTCAAAACAAAATCCATTACCTAACTCAAGAATAAATTCCTGCAAATGATCTATTAAAGCTTGCTCTAACTCAGATTCTTCGACAAGATGCAAATGTGGAATTTTTAGAAAATCAAAAAAATAATGTGATTTTATAAGGTCGTTACTTTCTATAGGTTCTATTTTCTGTTTTATTTGTTCAAAAGCAAGTTCCTTATTTGCCGACAATCCAAATCTTTCATACGTTAAAGTTTCTATTTGTCTTTGTAGCTCTCTGACAGAAGGAGTTGTTTTAATTATAAGCAGTTCATAAAATCTTCTTTTTTGCAAATCATTTATTTTTACAAGCTCAACAAAATGACTAAATGAAGCTGTTGCAAACAAATTACTATAAAAAACATTATCTTCCTTAGAGAAGTGTCGATCAATATTTCTTTGGGACACTGACCCAAGAATATTCTCAGGTATTTGTGTTATAAATTTTTGGGACAGTGTCCCAAAAATTTGCGGGTACACAAGATAAAATTGCCGGCAACGAGAAAGTTCAGGCGCCGTAAGCCCTTTAATTGATAATGTATCTGCCAGTTTCTGTAATAGCTTTTCTCCATACTTTGCTCTGTCTTCCCCATTTTGTTCAAACTCTATAATATATAAGCCAAATAGCCAATTCCTTATTGAGAGATTAACATTTACAGCTTTAACAACATTTTTATAAAGCGTTTCATTGGTTTGCTTTAATATTTTAGATAATTGCTGAAACTTCATTTAAATATATATTTCATCAAATTTAAACTTTTTTCTTTTCACAAAACTATAACATAAAAATAGTCATTTATTACTACCCGATTTATTTAACCACTAATAACTATAAATGTCCATGAATGACAATCAATGACAACTAATGACCATTAATGACTATAATAAATAATTTTCATATAAGCTTTTTTACCCTCATCAAATTTCTATCTTTGCATCGCTTTTATAATAAATAATATGTCGGAATTTGTAAAAATAATTTTAAAATCGGGGAAAGACCTTGCTGCAAAACGTTTTCACCCATGGGTATTTTCGGGTGCTGTAAAAAAAATGTATGGTGAGCCGGCAGAAGGCGATGTAGTTGAAGTATATTCCAATCATGATGAATTTCTTGGTATGGGGCATTATCAGCCAAGTTCAATAACTGTGAGAATATTTTCGTTTGAAAAAATAAATCCTGATTTCTCATTTTGGAAAAATAAATTTTCAGAAGCATATAATTTCAGAAAGGTTCTCGGATTAACCGACACCCCAGAAACCAACGTCTACCGCCTTATTCACGCCGAAGGCGACAACATGCCCGGTTTGATTGCCGACTTTTACAACGGTGTTATCGTATTGCAATCGCACTCTATTGGTATGCACAGGAACAATGAAATGTTTACCGAAATTTTAAAAGAAATATACGGGAACAAACTAATTGCAGTCTATGATAAAAGCAGCGAAACGCTTCCGCATATGGCAAAAATAAATTCTGAAGATAAATATCTATTTGGAAAAGCCAATGAACTGCATGAAGTAACCGAATACGGCAACAAATTTTATGTTAACTGGGAAAGCGGACAAAAAACAGGTTTCTTTATCGACCAGCGCGAAAACCGCAATCTTCTAAGGAAATTCGTTAACGACAAAAAAGTATTGAATACATTTTCATATACCGGTGGTTTTTCTGTTTATGCATTGCAAGCCGGTGCGGCAGAAGTTTATTCGGTTGACAGTTCAAAGAAGGCAATGGATATTACCGAAAAAAATATTGCTTTAAATAATTTTGAAAATGGAAAACATATTTCCAAACCGGTTGATGCATTTGATTTTTTAAAGAATATAGAAAACGAATTTGATGTTATTATCCTTGACCCACCTGCATTTGCCAAACATCATGATGTAAAGCACAACGCTATGCAGGGATACAAGCGTATCAATCTTGAAGCCATGAAGCAAATAAAAAAAGGCGGAATACTTTTTACGTTTTCATGTTCACAGGTTGTCGACCGTTCGCTTTTCAATTCAACAATAATGTCGGCTGCAATATTATCAGGTAGAAATGTACGGATATTGCATCAACTTTCGCAACCTGCCGACCACCCTTTTAATGCTTGTCATCCCGAAGGTGAATATTTAAAAGGGTTAGTTTTATACATTGAATAATTTGCTTTTTGGGTACATTAATTACATACAAGTCCATTTGGAAAATAGCGCTTCCTATTGTGGTTGGGCAGATAGCACAAAACATTATGGTTGCTATCGATACTGCATTTCTTGGCAGAGTTAGCGAGGTGGCTCTTGGTGCTAGCGCATTGGGTGGATTATTTTACCTTGCTTTTATTATGCTTGGTATTGGCTTTGGCAATGGCGCACAGATACTGATTGGCAGGCGCAACGGGGAAAAAGATTATAAACAAATAAATACACTTGTTCATCATACATTTTATTTTTTAATATCACTTGCACTAATATTATTCATTTTATTATTTTTCATTTCACCGGTACTTTTAAAAGTATTTATAAAATCGGATGCTGTATACCTTGGTACCATTGAATTTATCAAATTTCGTTCATGGGGAATCTTCTTTGCATGTACCAATATTGTTTTTGTTTCATTTTATGTAGGCACAATACGAACAAAAGTTTTAACCTATAGCACAATTATAACAGCTATCGTTAATATCATTCTCGATTATTTATTGATATTCGGTAATAACGGTTTCCCCGAAATGGGAATTGGCGGGGCAGGAATGGCTTCTGCAACAGCCGAAGCGGTTTCCTGTTTGTTCTTTATCATTTATACCATACGTTTTGAAAAAGGTAAAGAATTTTCTCTTTTTAAATTCTCAAAATTTGAAATAGAGCGGATAAAAAATATCATGAAAATATCAGGACCATTAATGCTTCAAACCTTTATCTCATTTTCCGGATGGTTTTTATTTTTCATGATAATTGAACACCTTGGCGAAAAAGCATTAGCTGTATCAAACATTTGCCGAAGCATTTATATGCTGATGATGATTCCATTATGGGGACTGGCTTCTTCATGTAATACATTAGTAAGTAATTTAATTGGCGAAGGCAGAAGCAACGAAGTATTTAAGCTTATTAAAAAAATATCGCTGATGAGCCTTGCAATCACTTCCATAATTGTATTGATGAACCTTATCATTCCGCGACAGGTAATTTTAATTTACACCAACGATTTAAGTCTGGTTGATGAAGCTATAAAAGTATTATATGTAATTTCTGTAGCATTAATATTTTTCTCAATTGCAATGGTATTATTTATGGGCGTTTCGGGAACCGGTAACACAAAAATTACTTTTCGTTTTGAGATCATAACCATAACTGCCTACATGATCATTGCATTTATTCTTGCTATCGTTATTAAAACTCCGGTACATTATGTTTGGATTGTTGAATGCTTCTACTTTTTTGTAATCGGATGGTTATCCTACTTCTACCTGCGAACCGGCAAATGGAAACATTTGAAGATTTAATTTGAATTATGATTTGAATATTTGTTATATGGTTTTAGGTTGAGCTACTGGTTTGGTTGATGGTTTAAAGTCGAAAGAAAATCAAATCACATTTTGTACATCATCAGGATGAACTCAGCCTGACCGTGCGTCAGCCGTCATTTTGAGTTTATCGAAAATGATTTGATGGAATTTTTTACTTTCTACAAATAACTATTACCCTAACTAGCCGCTATACCTATAAACTTTTGACTTTGTCAATGAGTGAATGGTTGAGCTGCTGGTTTCGTTGATGGTATTCAGGCTGACTGTGGCGCCAGCCGTCATTTTGAGTTTATCGAAAAATGATTTGATGGAATTTTTTACTTTCTACAAATAACTATTACCCTAACTAGCCGCCACACCAATTAACTTTCTACTTTGTGTTTACATGATTAACTTGAGACCTACTTATGATTTGCGGCTGCTTGAAGATAATAACCCACAGGTTACAGCGCCAAAAGCAATACTTGATAAGGCGTCAGGTTTAATGGTCATCATATCTGGACAACAACTGGTAAGGGTATAAAATAAATATCCAAGTACGCCACCTAAAATAATAGTAATAACAAAAAGAGGTTTTATCTTTCTGATAAACTGTAACCTATAAGTTTTTCTTATTATTTTTACCCCATCCATGATTAAAGTATTTTACGTAATACTTTCAATAAGGTTTCATTATCCTGTAAACCTGATAAATGTTCTACCATATCACCGTTCTTAAATATTAGGATTGAAGGGAATGAACGAACCTGGAACTGGTCTACCAGTTCTTTATTGCTATCAGAATTCACATTATAAATTTTGACCTTATTACAGGTACATTTGTGAAACTTACCTAAAATAAGTTTTTGAATCCTGCTGTAAAAAGACCAGTTCACATAAAAATTAACTATTGAAACTTCTTTTTCGCTATTTAAGGAAACCAGGTATTTCTTTTTAGTAAAATTCATTTATAAAATCTTTTTATCTCTATTCATCATTCAATTACATCTCTTATACAAAATTAAATTACTATTCAAATCAAATCAATTAGGGAAATTACTTAAAAAAACATAGTGTATATTACGCATAATCATTCGTAAAACATTGTGAAATATTTTGCATATTTTCGCAAAGAAATTTGTTGTGAATTATATGAGAATATTTGTCGTTGCTTTTCTGCTGTTTATAGGGTTGTCTTCAAATGCCCAGGTTTTACAAAACGATTCCTTATGGGTTGATTCCGTTTTTAATACGTTAACGCAGGATGATAAGATCACCCAGTTATTTATGGTTAACATATCGCCTGCCGGTGATACAAAGTATTTTGAAAATACTGCAAATACTATTTGTAAATATAAGATAGGTGGAATAATCTATTTTAGGGGAAGTGCAAAAAAAATGGCTGCATGGACAAATTATTTTCAGAACCAGGCTAATGTTCCATTACTCGTAGGGATTGATGCAGAATGGGGATTATCAATGCGGATGGATAGTGTTCCCGACTTTCCCAGGCAACTTACGCTTGGCGCTTTGCAAAACGACAGCCTGATTTATAAAATGGGTTATGAAATAGGCCGTGAATGCAAACGCTTAGGAATAAATATTGACTTTGCCCCTGTTGTTGACATTAACAGTAACCCCAAAAATCCTGTGATAAACAGCCGCTCATTCGGTGAAAACAAATTTCTTGTAACACGCAAAGGGCTGATGTATATGAAAGGCCTGCAGGATGCAGGTATCATTGCATGCGCAAAACATTTCCCAGGGCACGGTGATACCGATACTGATTCGCACCTGGATTTGCCCGTTATTCATCATTCTCCTGAAACCATTGATACGCTTGACCTCTACCCATTCAAAGAATTGATCGCAAATAACGTTTCATCAATAATGGTGGGGCATTTGAATGTACCTGCTTTGGATACGGCAAAAGGAAGTATTTCAAGTTTATCAAAACCTGTTATAACAGATTTGTTACAAAACAAACTTTGTTATCGCGGGTTGATATTCAGCGATGCCCTTGATATGAAAGGGGTCAGCAATACGTATAAAAATGGGGATGCCGAATTAAAAGCTTTGCAGGCGGGAATCGATATTCTTCTTTACCCGCAAGATATTGCAAAAGCGTTGCAAAAAATAAAAACAGCAATTGACAGTAATATTATTTCACAAAAATATATTGATGAAAAATGCAAGAAGGTTCTTCGTTTCAAATATTTAACAGGATTGAATTCTTTTAAACCCATACAGGTAAACAAACTTTACAGCGATTTGAATTCAGATGATGCAATTAACCTGGGAAGAAAATTATATGAACAATCCATCACTTTGGTTAAGAACGAAAAAAATCTGGTTCCATTAAAGAATCTTGATTCGCTGAAAATAGCGTCAGTTGCCATTGGCGATAGTTCATTAAAATATTTTCAGTCGGTACTTTCCAGGTATGATGCTATTGATGCATATGCTCTAAGTAAAGTGTGCAGTAAACAGCAATCCGATTCATTATTAAAAATTTTACAGAATTATAATTTAGTGATTGTAAGCATTCATAAAACAACCTTTACACCGAATAATAATTTTGGGATTACACAATCGACCATTGATTTCATTGATGCATTAAGAAAAACAAAAAATATCATACTCGATATTTTCGCCAATCCATACGCATTATCATTGCTTACAGGAACCGAAAATATTCCATCAATACTGGTTTCGTACCAGGACAATAATATTTCACAGGAAGAATCAGCTCAAATTATTTTTGGAGGAATTTCTTCAGAAGGAAAATTACCGGTAACATCTTCTCCATTATTTCCGGCAAACACAGGAATTGTATCCGATTCCTTACACCGTTTAAAATATACTACTCCACAGGAATTGAATATTTCAACATCCGATCTTGCGCAAATCGATTCTATTGCATTAAATGGCATTCGCGAAAAAGCATACCCCGGTTGTGTGATAATTGCCATAAAAGACGGAAAAGTTTTTTATAATAAATCATTTGGTTATCACACATACGACAACAAAGAGCCCATGCTCACCACCGATATTTTCGATATGGCATCCATCACAAAAATTGCTGCTTCCACTATGGCAATTATGAAATTGTATGATGAAGGCCGCCTGAACATTGATAAAAATCTCGGGTATTACTTACGTTTAGTAAAAAGAACGAATAAAGAATATATTATCATAAGGGATCTGCTTGCTCACCAGGCGATGCTGAAGGCATGGATTCCATTTTATAAATCAACCATTAAAAATGGTAAAATCGATTACAACATTTATAAAAAAATAAAATCAGATAAATTCCCTTATCGCGTTGCCGATAGCATGTACATCCGTCGTGATTATCCCGACACTATATTAAAGACAATCATTGAATCCAATTTAAATTCCAAGAAAGAATATTTATACAGCGATATGGGATTTTATTTAATGATGAAAATTATTGAAAGAAGAACAGGAAAACCATTTGAAAAATATATACAGGAAACATTTTACAAACCATTGGGTATGTCCACTGCCGGGTTTAATCCAAGAAAACGTTTCGATTTATCGAGAATTGTTCCAACAGAAATCGATACGGTATGGAGAAAGCAATTGGTGCACGGCGATGTAAACGATCAGGGAGCAGCAATGATGGGTGGCGTATGCGGTCATGCAGGTTTATTCTGCAATGCTTATGATATGGCTACCTTATTACAAATGTTGTTGCAGAACGGACAGTATGCAGGTAAGCAATACCTGAAACCTGAAACGATACGTGAATTTACAAGATGCCAGTTTCCTGAAAATAAAAACCGGCGTGGATTGGGTTTTGACAAGCCTGTTCTCGACACCAATGAAACAAGCCTGAACAGCAAAAAAGCATCACCATTGAGTTATGGGCATTCGGGATTTACAGGAACTTTTTTCTGGGTCGACCCTGCTGAAAATCTTATTTATATTTTTCTTTCTAACCGCGTTCATCCCGATGCGAACAACACCAAGATAAATCAACTGGGTATCCGAACAAAAATTCACGATATTCTTTATGATGCTATTGCAAAAAGCAAAAAAAATTAAATTTGCAATCAGTTAATCAAATTTGATTTAAATGGGTACTAAAAAAGTTATACCACAAAGCAAACTTTCATCTGCGAAAGGAAGCATTCCCAAAACTCCTGTAACAGTGAGAAAGAACAGGAATGAATCGTATAACAAATTATATATTTTAATCCCTTTATTGCTTACTATTATTGTTTATTCCGGTTCATTAAACAACGGATGGATAAAAAACTGGGACGACGGCGGCTATGTTACCGAAGGAGGAAGTAATAATTTCCTGTCAGCAAAAAGTATTCATACACTTAAAGGCGAACAAATAAAAGAAGTGTTCACCGAGTTCTATAAAGGAAATTACCATCCTTTAACTACCTTGTTTTATGCAATTGAATACAGGCTTGTGGGTGACAATACATTTCTTTATCACTTTAATAATTTATTTTTTCACCTTCTCAATGTTTTTCTTGTATTTATATTTTTAAAACTGCTGACACGGCGTATTGAAATTGCAGCTATTGCAGCAGCTTTATTTGGCATACATCCAATGCATGTGGAATCGGTTGCATGGATTTCAGAAAGAAAAGACGTGCTTTACACTTTCTTCTTCCTGATTTCGATGATACAATATTTTTATTATTACACACGGAAAGAAAAAAAAGTAAGGTATTATATTTTTTCTTTAGTTGCATTTTTCTTATCGATGATGTCAAAATCAGCAGCAGTAACATTGCCGGTGGTTCTGCTTTTAATTGATTACTATTTAAAAAGAGAATGGTCGTGGAAAATGCTTTATGAAAAAATACCTTTTTTCTTGTTAGCATTAGCATTTGGCTTAACGGCAATTTTTTCGCAGGATAAAGCCGGTGCAATTCAGGATATTACTCCATTATTCAGCTTTTTCGAAAGGCTTCTGCTTTCAAGCGGTGCAACACTGACTTATATCTGGAAACTTTTTGTACCCATCGACCTTGTATGTATGTTTCCTTATCCAAACAGGATAGCAGGGCATTTGCCATTATTCTATTATTTGGCTCCGATTGTTCTTTTGCTTTTGGCATTTTTAATATATTTTTCAAAAAAATATAACAGGGATATTATTTTCGGTTCATTGTTTTTTATCGTTACCATTTCGCTAGTATTGCAAATACTGCCTGTTGGCGGAGCTTTGCTTGCCGAACGTTATACTTATGTCCCTTACATAGGTTTCTTTTTGATTCTCGGAAAAGGTTATATTTTTTCACAGGAAAGTCAGAATACATTTTTAAAGAAAATAAAAATATTATTTCCTGTTATCTTAATAGCAGGTACAATTGTATTATCTGTAATGTCATACCAGCGCATTGAAAAATGGAAAGACGGGAAAATACTTTTTACCGATTTGATAAGTAAATATCCCAACCTACCTTTTGCTTTCAGTAACAGAGGATATTTCAATTTCAGTTTTGGTGAAGAATATTATGCAAAGGAGTATAAAAAATTCGGGTATCCCGATGCAAAAGCTATGGCATATGATAGCGCTCTTGCCGATTACAATAAATGCTTATCAGCTGATTCCACATTTCACAGGGGGTATAGCAACAGAGGTGTACTTTATTTTAATTTAGCTGAAAACAGCAAGAAAAACGGCACTATTACCAACCAGGTCAAACTGGATTCCATATATCAATTGGCAGCATTGGATTTTACAAAAGCATTAAATTACAGTGGAGACAATACCGATGCTCTTATCGGTCGTGCCAATACATACAGCACTCTTAAAAATTTCAAACTTGCGCTACCGGATTATGATAAATACATGCTCACCATAAAAAACGATGCAAAAGCTTATATATGGAGGGGTACAGCAAATTTTAACCTGGGAAATTACAAGCAGGCTTTCAACGATTTTAATACAGCTGTTAAGCTGGAACCAAAAAATGAAAATGCTTTGATGTGGCGAGGTGTGTCATATTACCAGGAAAAAAATTACCAGGCAGCGATTGCTGATTTAAGTCAATCCATAAAATTAAACCCGGATAAATCGGAACCCTACTCATGGCGAGGCTTGGCATACTACGGACTTAAGCAACTTGAAAATGCAGTAAGTGACTATACACAAGCGGTTACAATAAATCCGAAGGATGCCGTTTCATTTGTGAATCGTTCACAGGCAAATTATGAATTGGGTAATTACAAACAGGCATTTAAAGACCAGTGCTCAGCCGGCGACCTTCATTATGCTTTGAATAAAGATTTCTTTTTTAAGCTGGAAGCTTTAGCAAGAAAATAATTACTCCATGAACTGGATTTCAAAATCATCAACAAATATATCAGCGCTGCCTTTACTTATCCATACATAAATTGAAACACGGTCATTTTCTGTTAAATTATCTGGGAATTTAAAACTGCCTGTTGCTTCAAACCATTTTCCTAATTCTGTTACAAAATATTTTAATCCTGACGACTGCCAGTATACAGAAGAGTCATTCCTGTTAATATCACAAACAATACCTGCATCAAAATCCATACTGGTTGCAGATACCCATACCCGCACCAAAGCCTTTTTAATTTTTTTTGTAGTGAAATCCTGAATTTTGGAACTGAAACCAAAACTATATTGTGCATCCTTATTGATTTTTGAACAATGCATTCCCGAATGCCCTGTTGTTTTAATAACCTTCGGAGAAGATATTTCCCAGCAATTAATATTCTCCATATTGTTTGAAAAATATAAATCATTATGCAGCATCACTGTATCGCCTTTATCTTCTTTCTCTATATCATCTTTCCTGTTTGAAGGACGTGTGCAACCTATTATCAATAAAAACATAAAACTAATTGCCAGAATAATATTATTTCTCATATTAAAATTTTTTACAAAAATAATAAGTCATTTGAATTTCGTAGATTTGTGAACAGAAATTTTTCTGACTTATGTTAAAAAATAAAAAAATTATTGTTGTAATGCCGGCATATAATGCCGAAAAAACTTTAGAAACAACTTATAACGAAATTCCTTTCGATATTGTTGATGATGTTATTATTGTTGATGATGCAAGCAGTGACGGAACTGTTGAACTGGCAAAAAAAATTGGCATCAGGAATGTTATTTGTCATGAAGAAAATAAAGGTTACGGAGGCAACCAGAAAACCTGCTATGACACCGCATTATCATTAGGCGCCGATATAGTAATAATGCTCCATCCCGATTATCAATACACGCCAAAACTTATTCCTTCTATGGCTCACATTATTGCCAACGATTTATATCAGGTTGTTCTTGGTTCCCGCATCCTGGGAAAAGGCGCTTTAAGAGGCGGAATGCCTTTATATAAATATATGTTTAACCGTTTCCTCACATTGTCACAAAATTTGTTGATAAACGAAAAAATTTCAGAATATCATACCGGTTACAGGGCTTTCTCACGCGAGGTGCTTGAAAAAATTGATTATCATGCAAACTCCGATGATTTTGTTTTCGACAATCAAATGCTTTCACAAATTATTTATGCAGGGTTTCATATTGGAGAAGTTACTTGTCCTACAAAATATTTTCCCGAAGCATCGTCAATTAATTTCAGAAGAAGTATGAAATACGGTATGGGAGTAATGGGAACATCGTTCAAACATTTTCTGCAACGCACAGGATTAGCAAAATTCAAAATATATAAACTTAAAAAATAACGTGGAGCAGCAGTGTTCATGCAGGTTCTGTAACAGCAAAGCCACAAAAAAGCTTTATTCTGCAATAGATATATTTGATGAAAGCTGGTTTATTTATCAATGTTCATCATGTGGCGCTTATTTCCTTGCTCCTTTTCCTGGTACTGCCATTTTACGCAAAGCTTACGATGCAGCATATTATGGCACAGGAAAAAATAAATTTATTTTTTCGGTAGAACATTTCATTGATTTTTTCAGAAAAAGAAAAGCAAAAAATATTTCAAAGATGATCCCCGTTAATGCCAAGTTACTTGATATAGGCTGTGGAAACGGGAGATTTTTAAAACATCTTTCATCGCTTGGCAGATATGAGTTACACGGAACAGAAATTGAAGGAGGCTCTGCAATCCGTGCATCGCATATAAATGAAATAAAATTAAAAATAGGACAAATCAATATAGATGATTTTCCTGAAAATTATTTTGATACGATTACATTGTTTCATGTTTTTGAACATCTTGAAAAACCAAAAGAAACACTGGAAATCATTTCTAAAATTTTAAAAAAGAATGGACTTTTAATTTTAACTTTTCCAAATATTTCTAGCTGGCAGGCAAAACTTTTCAAAGGGAACTGGTATCACCTTGACCCGCCACGTCATCTTATTTTTTTCAATCCTGAGAACTTCATTAAAATAATGGATACTTTGGGCTTTGCATTAAAAAAGAAAAGTTATTTTTCATTTGAGCAAAACCCTTACGGATGGGTTCAAAGTATTCTCAACTCTATAAATAACAGACGTGAATTTTTATATGAACGACTGAAAGGAAATAAAACTTATGCTCCTGAAAATGGTTTTATAAAATATTTTTTGAATATGATTTTTTTTATTTTCACTTTTCCTTTTTTTGCAATATTTGATTTTATCGAATCTCTTTTTCATAAAGGAGCGACTGTAAAAATGGAATTCATAAAAAAATAATTTTATATACAAATATGAGTAAAAAGAAATCAATATCACTTTGGATCTTTTCAATAATCTTCACCATTGGCATAGCATATTTTCAACGTGCTACCGGTCCATCATACCCTGCAAAAGGAAAAGTAACCATTAACAATGAAGAAATAAATTTCAAACTGCCCCGTACCTCAGATAACGAGAATGGCGAACTTATTAAAATAAATATACCCGATAAAACCATAAAAGGTATTTTCACATTTAAGCGATTTAAAAGCCATGACACATTATCTTCGATTGAAATGACCCGAGATGGCGATTACCTTACAGCTATAGTTCCCAAACAACCTGCTGCAGGAAAAGTAATGTATAATATTTCGCTGGTTTCTGGAAATAATAAAGTTTCCGTATCCGATGAATTTATTGTTCTTCGCTATAAAGGAAAAGTTCCGGCAATGGTGCTTATCATTCATATATTAACGATATTCCTTGCTATGCTATACTCTACACGTACCGGGCTTGAAGCTGCTTACAAAGGAATAAAAACATACCGCTACGCTTTTGTAACAGTGGTAATGCTTTTCATTGGCGGATTAATTCTTGGACCTCTAGTACAAAAATATGCGTTTAATGCATACTGGACCGGATGGCCATTCGGACATGACCTTACCGACAACAAAACATTGATAGCATTTATTTTCTGGGCAATCGCTTTCTTTAAATTATCTAAGAATAAAAATAATTTCAATTGGGCGATTATTGCATCTGTTGTGTTGTTGATTGTATTTTTAATTCCACATAGTGTTCTCGGCTCGGAAATAGATTACACAACGAAATAATATTTTATGCAGGATACACTTATGGGTATTGGCAGACCATCAGGAATGATGATAACATGGATAATCATTATTGTTACATGTATTTTTTCAATTACCGCATTTAACCGGCGTGATATTTTCGATCGATGGAAATTTAACCCGTATATCATTATTCAAAGCAAACAATGGTATCGTTTTTTTACATACAGTTTGTTGCATGCTGACTGGGTTCACCTTACAATGAATATGTTTGTTCTTTATTCTTTTGGTGAACTTGTTGAGATTTATATGAAATATTATTTTGGAATAAAAGGTTTAATGCTTTATGCTTTACTTTATATTGGTGGAGTTTTTCTTTCTGTGGTGCCTTCATTCGAAAAACATAAGCTTCACAGCTGGTATAATGCCGTGGGTGCATCGGGAGCTGTTTCAGCAGTGGTTTTTTCAAGCATCATCATTATGCCTTCAATGAAAATGTATTTGCTTTTCCTGCCTTTTCCTATCTCTGCACCAATATTTGGAATTCTTTACCTGATTTTTTCAGCATATATGGCACGTAAAGCCAGCGATAACATAGGTCATGACGCACATTTCTGGGGAGCATTATTTGGTGCACTTTTTACTATTGCATTAAAACCGGCACTTGCAATTTCATTCTATTACCAGCTTCTTCACTCTATATTTTGATATACCGGTTACCTGCAATATTTTTCAATCAGGTTTTTATCCACATTAAAATCAAGTTCACTGGCTTTTTTAAAATCATTGCATACATTCGATGTATTGCCTATTGCAATATTTATCAAAGCTCTTTCATAATATGCGGGTGCATAATCTTTAGCATTTTCAATTACAAAATTAATATCCGATAAAGCATCTTCATATTCTTTTTTCTGATATTTAACATCTCCTAAATAACATAAATACATTGGATTTCCGGGCTTTTCCTGTAGTATTGTATTTAAATCATCTATTGCTTTATCATACTGTTGAAGAAATTTGTAACACTTTGCGCGGGTATATCTCGCATCAGTTAATGCCTGATTGATATCAAGGGATTTATTCAAATCAGCAAGCGCTAATTGATATTCATTTGTTTCAAAATAGATCAGTCCACGGCAATAATAACAAACATCCATGGTATCGCCCATGCTTATTGCTTTATTAATATCGGTCAATGCTTCATTATATCTTTGAATTTTACACAACGACATTGCCCTGTTATAATATGCATTAGCGTAATCCGGCAGAAATGATAAAGTGATATTGCAATCGGTTATGGCGCTATCATATTCTTCTGTTTGAACATAAAGACAACTGCGGTTGTAATATGCTTTTGAAAATTTTGGAGACAATTCTATTGCATTATTAAAATCTTTTAATGCTTCCTGATATTTTTCTTTTTTAAGATATATATACCCCCTGTTATTATATGCAACCGCATACGTTGAATCAACTGTTATTGCTTTGGAATAATCCTTTAACGCTTTTTCATAATCAGATGACAGAGTATAATAATCACCACGTGCAACATATGCCAGAACAGCTTTATTATCTTTTTCAATAACATCAGACCAAAGTTTTACAGGGCTTTTCCATGCATCAATTCTTAAAAAGGTCAGGTATATAAATAAAATTACATATAAAAAAATCAATGCATTAAAAAAATACCTGTAAGCCACTCCAATAAATTTATAATCTTTGAATTGATCGTATAAATATCCAACTATCAGCAATAATCCTATATATGACACATATGAATATCGTTCTGCGACCACTGTATCACCAACAGGAAGTATTGGTAAAATAATTGATATGCCCGCAAGATAAAAAAGAAATCCGCCAATAATAACCCTGTTATTTTTCACATATTTAATAACCAGGTAAATCACAACCAGAAAAACAATAAATGAAAAATAATAAACTATTGGCAACATTCCGTGATGCAGTAATGGATAAAAATGTTTTGCCGAAAGCCCAACTGGAATAATCAGTTTAAAAGCATAAAACAATAATGCGTATGAAACAAAAAATATTCTGTCGACTATTGAATAATCAGCTAATGTATTTATTCCTTCAACAGAACGGGCTGCCAGTATTGCAATAATTCCGAATGATAATGAAAAAGCAAAAAAAGGTAATTTTTCAAACAAGGTATTTAAATTTATTTTTCTTTCATTAAAATAATCGATAACCATTAACAATAACGGAAATACTATTGCCAGAGGTTTTGAAAGTAATGCAAGAATAAAAAATACAAGTGTCAGTATAATATATTTTCTTTTAAAATCATTTTTTAAATATTTTAAATAATGAATAAGTCCACCCAGTATGAATGCCGTACACAATAAATCTTTTCTTTCCGAGAGCCACAATACCGATTCGGAGATCATAGGATGAACAGCAAAAATAAGAGCAACAATAAATGCAATATTCAATTTTCCTTTGAGCAATAACACAAACCTATACACCAACCAGATATTCAATAAATGAAATAATAAATTTATCACATGATAATGTGTATAGCCTATTCCAAATATTGATTTCTCAATAGACCAGGATAAGGTTACCAGCGGATGATACATTCCATTTATAAATGTTGAAAAAATCGCGATAAGATTATTTATTGATATGCCCTGGGCTAAAGGATTATTTATAATTAAAACATCATCATCGTAATTGGTAAAACCGTTTTGAAAAGATTTCAGATATAACAAAAAAGAAAGTAATAAAATAGCCGCTAAAGGTAATGCCTGCGAAATGAATTGTGATTTTTCCTTTGTAATACCGGGCATACCGGTAGTTTTCTTTTTATAATTATTTTTTTTGTTTTCCGTCATCAGAAATTATTTTTCAGTGATAACAAATTCCGTTCTCCTGTTCTTTGCCCTTCCCTGCTCGGTATCATTTGATGCTACAGGTTGGGTTAACCCGAATCCTTTATAGCTAAGGCGGGCAGCATCAATTCCTTTTCCTGCAATATAATCATATACTGATTTTGCACGATTTTCAGATAGTGTCATATTAAAATCGGTGCCACTAATATTATCAGTATGTCCATGAATAGCTACTTTTATATTAGGATGGTCATTCAGAAAATCAATAAAGCCATCAATGATCAGTTTGCTGTTTTCCGAAAGTTCAAAACTGCCATAATCAAAATAGATATCATTAAGTTTATATGTTTCACCAACAGCAATAGGTTTAATATCAAAATCAACTTTTACATTTGTATTTTCAGTAACAGCAGTATCTTCTTTCGAAATATATTTGGAAGAATATGCATAATCGTCTTTTTTCACTGTAAGCATATAATCGTTTTTCATCAAAGCGGCTATCACATATTTTCCTGTAATGGAATCCACTTCAACCTCGGTAACCTGCTTCGTCTTTACATTTTTTAATTCAACCTTTGCACTCGTGGGAATATCTTTCTGTTCATCTTTAATGTTCCCTTTTATCAGATGCACTGTAGTATCGGGCCTTGCTTCAGGATATAAATCAAAGGAATAAACATCCCACCCACCGGGACCTTTAAATCGCGTAATATCATTTGATGCAAAATATCCATAATGTCCGTCCGTGCTAACAAAAAAACCAACATCATCGCCTTCAGAGTTTATCGGGTAACCTATATTGGTTGGCTTACCGAATTTCCCATTTGCTTCTTTTTTTGAATAATAAATATCATAACCTCCTAAACCCGGCCATCCTGTAGATGAGAAATATAAGGTTTGATTATCGGTATGAATAAAAGGTGATTTTTCGTTACCGGAAGTATTAATATTGGGTCCCAGATTTTCGGGCACACTCCAACTGCTATCCTGCTTATGAGTTACATAGATATCATATCCACCATATCCTCCATCTCTGTCGCTCAGAAAATATAAATCTTTTCCATCGCTTGAAATTGACGGTTGCGATTCCCATGTTTTATCATTATTTACTTTCGGGCTTACACTTTTTATCTCCGACCAGGAACCATTGGTAAAAGTAGATGTGCATATATCACAATTGAAATACGCTTTATTATCTTTATCTGTTAAATATTTGCATACGGTATAGAAAAGATATTTATTATCAATCGTTAATGTTGCGCCACCTTCATTTGAATTTTCATTGAAAGGACTTGGCATTTCATACCCTTCATCAAAACTGCCATCTTTGCGCTTACTGTACATGAATTTTTCAGTATATACTAATTTTGCATCAGCGTATACGGACTTTGTTTTTGTTGCTGATTTACGTGTATACAAACACATTTCATTATCAGGTGTAATTATAGGAAGATATTCGTCGCTTACACTGCTCACCCCTTTAACATACACAGGGTTAAAAGGGACTGTTTTCGACATAATGCTCGTCATGTTCTTACTATAATATTTCACACTGTCGGCATGGCTGAAATCTTTATCCAGGTTTTTATATAGCTTTTGTTTTTCAGGTGTAAGATTTTCTACACCCTTAGTAAATTCATTCATATAATAGTTTGCTGAATCATATTTTTCAGCGCCAAGATAAATTTGTCCGAGATAATAAAACACATAAATATCATATGAAGGACATAATTCAGCTACTTTCAGATAATATTTTTTTGCCGTAGAATATTTTTCCTGGAAAGTAAAAATTTTTGCTAAACCATAATATGCTTCAACATATCCGGGCTCTTCGTCAATAGCCTCTTTAAAAAATTTTGCAGCTGTTGTATAACTATGATTTTTGAATTCTGCATATCCGTCCTTATAAATTTTTTCCGCTTTTTTATTTTTCACTTTGCAATCATCATTCGTTTCTTCACCATCTTCCTGTGAAAACACAGCATACTTAGGAAGAAAAAACAAAACAAATACGATTAAAAAAACTTTGTAAATATTTTTTTTCATTTATTGTAAAATTCCTTTTTACAATAGTTCGTTAAGTTTTGAGATTTGTCATTCTTCGAAATGACAAAATGCATTATTACTTTGTCATTTCGAGCAATAGCGAGAAATCTGTAATTATCTGCATTTTGTAAAAACTTAACGAACTATTACTTTTTAAAAATATTTTATTTAAATATTTATGAAAACCTTATTACTGATTATATGAATTATTTCGAAAAAGATGATCAACAATAGTAAGTGCAGCCATCGCTTCAACAACAGGAACTACGCGTGGAATAACACATACATCATGTCTTCCCTTAATTTTAATTTCTTTAGGAACACCTTTTTCATTAATTGTTTTTTGAGCTTTTCCTATGGAAGGTATCGGTTTAAATGCAACATTAAAAAAAATATTTTCCCCGTTACTTATTCCGCCAAGTATTCCGCCGGCATGATTGGTAGCCAGTTTCACTTTTTTCTTTTCAAAAATAAAAGCATCATTATGTTCGCTGCCATTCATTGCAGCAACAGCAAAGCCTTCACCATATTCAAAACCTTTTGCTGCCGGAATTGTCATCATGGCTTTTGCCAGCTCAGCATGAAGTTTATCGAAAACAGGCTCTCCCAAACCTACAGGACAACCTGTAATAATACAACTCACCACTCCTCCTATAGTATCCCCTTGCTTTTTTATATTTTCCAGATATGTTTGCATTTTATCTGAAGCTTTAGCATCAGGACAAAACAAAATATCATTTTCTGTTTTTTTATAATTGATATTTTTCATTCCTTTTTTATCGATACAAATATTTCCCACTTGTGAAGTGAACGCGTGAATTGAAATATTTTTCTTTTTCAGGATCATTTTTGCAATAGCTCCGGCAACAACCCTGGCAACAGTTTCACGTGCCGAGGCTCTTCCTCCACCCTGGTAATCTCGTATTCCGTATTTCATCAGGTAAGTGTAATCAGCATGAGAAGGACGAAAAATATCTTTCAGCCCTGAATAATCTGAACTTCTATGGTCTTTATTTAAAATTATAAAAGCAAGTGGGGTGCCGGTTGTAACCCCATTCATCAACCCCGAAAGAAACTCAACTTTATCATCTTCGCTTCTTGACGACATTAACTTGTTCATACCTGTACGTCGCCTCTGTAATTCATCACTGATAAAATTCATATCCATTTTAAGGTTCGCCGGGCAACCATCAATTACTCCACCAAGTGCAATACCATGTGATTCGCCAAAGGTAGTTAAGCTAAAAATTTTTCCTATTGTATTTCCAGACATTTTACAAACCTTCATAAATTTTCGCAAATATACATAAACCTGATGAAAAACAATCAATTTATGAAGGTTCACGAGCAGGCATTGTGTTGCGCCCCGATGAATATCGGGGGTGGGAGCGAGTAACTAAAGGAGCATATTTTTTTACAGAAGAAATATATAGTAATTTGCAAACTTATTAAATGAAAAAGAGGCATACAAATGCGTAAGCCTCTTTTTATGAAAAAATCATTTTTCTTTATTTATTCAAAAACTACTTTTTTATTTACAACGCCATCAGAAGTTATTATTTTTAAATTATAAACCCCTTTAGCAAAATCAGCAATATCAATATCTTTATCAAATATTAAATTGATATAATGATTTTCAGAATACACCAGTTGTCCTTTCAGATCAAATATCTGAACACTTACTTCTTCATTATTATTATTACTGAATGCTACATGCAGTTTATCATTTGAAGGATTCGGGAAAACTTTTAAATCTTTTAAAATATCATACTCTTCGTATCCGGCCGGGAATGAAGTATATGTTGCATCAAAACCTTCGCCAGTAACAGAAGTATTACTTTTAAAAATAACTCTCATCTTACCACTTGGGGATGAAACATCGGAAGGAATGGTGTTTCCTGTATAAACGCCTAAAGGTGTTGCTGAATTTTCAATATCAAATACGCGTACTTTATCATTTCCCGATTCCAGGTTAAAGCTGTTAAAATGCAGAACTACTATTGCTGCTCCTGCAGGAACAATATCCCAGGCACAACTTGCATTGTTATAATAATCATAAACACCACTTCCATCACTTAAAGTTCCAGTGGAATCGGTTAAAATATTTGTACTGGTACAAAATACAGGATATACCGAATAATAACTTATTTGCCAGCCTTCACCAACAGTGCTGCCATTTGAGTTAAATGTAACTAATACTTCTGGGCTTGTTGATGTGATCTGCGATGGTATTGTTGATCCGGTATATTGCCCCAGTAAAGTCGCCGATGTTGTTGAACCGTCATAAACAGTTACTACATCATTGGTGTTTTCAATATTTATTTTATCAAAATTTAAAACCAAATGATCAACCATAACCGTAGCTGGCACAACAGGTGAGATCAACCATGAACAATCGGAATTATTTTGATAATCGTTATAGCCGCTTCCATCGGTAAAACTCCCAACAGCAGCAGTGAGTGTTACCGGACCTGAACAATATGAAGGATAACCTGTTCCCGGATATATTTTATATAACATTTGCTGATAATTAGAAAAATCAGAGCCTCCCGGGTTTAGTGCTGTAAGATAAAAATATCCGTCATACATTCCGCTCCATCCCCAGTTAAAATGGAAATAATTGGTTCCCTGGTATCCATCCAGTACAAATGCATGTCCGCCTGCATCTCCAAACCCTGAATACTCAATAGGTCTTTTAGCATCTATCTCAGTACGGATCATGCTTTCCCATGTGGCATCATTATAATCACTTTTATCAGCGCTTTTAATATTACTTGAATATTTGAAATTTGCAGGTAACGTTTGAACGTACTGCGATGGCCATGCTCCCGAACCATCGGTGCCATAATCCATATCGGCAGCCACTCCGCAATGATATGAAATAGTAGCAATAGCATCATTAGTACCATTACATGTGTTGGTCATGGCATTCCAGTTATATGTAGTAGCTCCGAAATTTGCAGATAACTGACCATACGATTGGGAATTATAACTATACGTCCCCTGTCCCTGCGCAGGATAGCGATAATAAAACATGATCTGGGCCATGGCTGTTGCAACACAGCCCACATAACAATGCCCTGCTGCGCCAGCAGCATCAGCCGGGCATAAAGTATTATAACATCCACCCTGATCCCATTTTGAAAATACTAATGGCAAAACAGATTTTGTTCCTTTTGTTGAAATAAAATCTTCTGGATTAACTTTATACTTGTTCCACTCTGATTCAATATCAGGTGTAGCATTTAATTTTAAAGAAACATCTTCTGTTATTTCTTTTTTATACATATTTATCCACGATATGAATTGCGGTGGTTGATTTTCATTACTGTATGTGCTCTCAAATGAATATCCCATTACCGGGCGAAAAATATCATCAGCAGCAACCATAATAAAACCGCCATTACTGGTATTAAACACATAATACAGAAGCTGCGAATTTTCGGAAATTAAAAATTCATCAGTAATAAAAATCCCGTCGGCACTTTTATCATACAAATTGGAATAATTTTCCTGATATGAATTTATTGCTACATTTTTTGCTGTTTTCAAATCGACTTTTTCCGCATTAGCAATATTGAAAATAAAAACAAAAGCAATAATAGCAATCTGAATGGGGTGTTTATGTTTCATAAAGAAATTATTATTAATAATATTTCATGATAAAAGGCAAATATAAAGTAATTTATAAATATTATAAAAAAAGAGGCATGCTTAAAATAGTACACCTCTTTTACATTAAGTTATTTAAATTTTATTCAACTACAATTTTTTTATTTATTAAATCACCCGAGGTAATTATCTGTAAATTATACACCCCTTTTGTAAAGCCTGAAATATCAATATCTTTTTCAAACTTATTGCCATTGGTGTATATTTCAGAGTATACCTGACGGCCTGTTAAATCCATCAGTTTAATTGTTACATCAGTATTTTCTATAATATCAAACGATACATGTAATTGACTGCTTGCAGGATTTGGATAAATATTCATATCTTTTACTGCACTGAATTCTTCAACTCCTGCTAACGATGATGTATATGAAGCAGTAAATCCTTCGGCTGTAATAGAAGTGTTGCTTTTAAATATAACCCTCATTTTCCCGCTTGGAGAAGTAACATCTGCAGGAATAACAGTACCGGTGTATGTAGCCAAAGGAGATGAAGTATTATCCATATCATACACCCTTACATTATCGCTGGATTCAAGGTTAAAACTTTCGAAGTGCAATGTAACAGTAGCCGCGTTGGGTGGAGTTATCTCCCATATACAATTTGAGCCATTATTATAATTATAAATATCGCTTCCATCGTTAAATGTCCCGCTGGCAGCAGTTAATGTAGTTAGTCCGCTACAGAATATAGGATAAACCGAATAATAATAGATCTGCCATCCTTCGCTTACAGTGCTGCTGTTTGTTTTGAAAGTTACCAACACCTGGGGACTGGTAGATGTTATCTGTGATGGAATGGTAGTACCTGAATATATTCCAAGAACCGGTGATGAAGTATTAGGTCCATCATAAATTGTTATGATATCATTAGTTGATTCGGTATTAATTGCATCAAATGATAAAATCAGGTGATCAATTAATGTTGAAGGAGAGATCAGCCATGAACAATCAACATCATTCTTATATTCCGACGGACCGCTGCCATCGGTTAAAGTACCAACAGCCGAAGTTAAAGTATCCGAATTTCCGGAACAATATTCCGGGTAACTTGTTGTTGGAGGATAAATATTATAAACCATATGCTGTGTTGAAGTAAAATCATTACCCGTAGGATTTAAAGCAGTAAGATAAAAATAACCGTTATAATATCCGCTCCATCCCCAGTTGAAATGAAAATACGTTGAATCCTGGTACCCATCGAGGTTAAATGCATGTCCGGCACCTGCACTCTCATCATAACCGGTATACTCTATTGGATGTTTTGCATCTATCTGGGCGCGGATCATATTTTCCCAAACTGCGGTTGAATAACTGCTTTTATAAGCATAATTAATATCACTTGAGTATTTGAAATATAACGGCAACTTGGTCTTCCAGTCAGTAGTTTGAGCACTCGATCCATCAGTACCGTAATTCATTTTTACAGCTATTCCACAATGATAAGAAAGTGTAGCAATAGCAAGGTTCTCACCATTGCATGAATTGGCCATTGCATTCCAGTCATAAGTAGTAGTACCAAAGCTTGCTGATAATGTACCATAAGACGATGGATAACTGTATGAATTTTGGCCCTTTTCAGGATAACGATAATAATACATTATTTGAGCCATTGAGGTTGCAACACAACCTACATAGCAATGCCCGCCATCGCCTGCTGCCGCAGCAGGACATAATGCATTATAACAAGCGCCCTGGTCCCACTTTGCTAGTAATAAAGGCTCAACGTCCTTTGTTCCTTTTTTAAAAGTATAATTCTCAGGACTTACTTTATACCTGCTCCATGCTGTTTCAATTTCAGGAGTTGCTGTTATCTTTGCAGAAATGTCGCTTACAATTTCTTTCTTAAAATTACTTACCCAATATTTAAAACCTTCCGGTTGATTCTCATTGCCATAAATACCTTCAAATGAATATCCCAATATTGGGATGAAGATATCATTGGCAGCAACCATAATGAACCCTCCGTTACTGGTATTAAAAACATAATATAAAAGTTGTGAATTTTCTGAAATTAAAAATTCATCCGTAATAAAAATATCGCCGGCACTTTTATCATATAAATTGGAAAATTTTTCCCTGTATGCATTCAGCGCGACATTTTTTGCTGTCTTCACATCAACATTCCCTGCAAATGCAACATTGAAAGCAAATGCAAAAGCCATAATTATAATAAGTAGTGTAATTTTTCTTTTTCCCATCTGTATAAAAATAATAATGTTTATAAAATATGTATGTTATCAGAAATGATATTTTTTGTTACCCGCCTGCCAGTCGGGCAGGCTCGCTCCCACCCCCGATATTTATCGGGTCGCAACACTAGCTCGCTCGTGAATATCCATGCTAAAGTAAATTCCTGATCGAACTCCTGTTTTATTTTGTTTCTCACGGTTAGTGCAAATTTATGTTTGCATGGATATTTCATATATAAAAATTAATATATTTAATCTATGCAAATTTATTGAATAATAATATCAAAAACAAAGTTTTTATAACTTCGCAGTGTCTTTAAACAATTAAATAATGAATATTTTAATAAAAAACATCAAAGAACTTATACAAACTGAAACTGACAGTAATAACAGAAAGTTAAAAGTTTGCGGAAAACACATGGCATCATTAAGTTCTATTAAAAATGCTTACCTTCTTTTACAAAAGGGTGAAATTATTGATTTTGGTTTGATGGATGATATAAAAAAATTGGGAACTGTTACAGCCAAAGAAATCGATGCTTCAGGTAAAATGGTTTTTCCCTGTTTTTGCGATTCACACACACACCTGGTTTATGCGGGAAGTCGTGAAATTGAATACATCGATAAAATAAAAGGACTTTCATATGAAGAAATAGCAAAACGCGGTGGCGGGATTTTAAATTCAGCAAAACGTTTGCACGAGGCATCAGAAGAAGAACTTGTTGAACAGGCTTTGCAACGACTTGAAGAAATTAAATATTTTGGCACCGGTGCTGTTGAAATAAAAAGCGGTTATGGACTTAATGTAGAAGATGAATTGAAAATGCTCCGCGTTATCCGTAAATTAAAATCACGTTCACCACTTACAATAAAATCAACCTTCCTGGGAGCTCATGCAGTACCTGCGGAATATAAAGGAAAGCAAAAAGAATTTGTAGATTTGGTAATTAATGAAATGATACCGGCTGTAGCATATGAAGATCTTGCCGATTATATAGATGTTTTTTGTGATAAAGGATTCTTTACTGTTGAAGATACCGAACGTATATTGATGGCCGGAATGAAATACGGACTGCGTCCGAAAATTCATGCGAATGAATTGGATTATTCAGGCGGAATACAAGCCGGTGTAAAATACAATGCCTTATCGGTCGACCATCTTGAATTTGTTGGTGAAAAAGAAATCGCCGCATTATTAAATTCAGAGACCATGCCTACGGTATTACCGGGCGCAGCTTTCTTCCTGGGGATGCAATTATCACCAGTACGTGATATGATGAATGCCGGATTACCAGTTGCATTAGCCAGCGATTTTAATCCCGGTTCAGCACCTTCAGGAAATATGCAGTTTATAATTTCTCTTGCATGTATCAAATACCGTATGTTACCTGAAGAAGCTATTAATGCGGTAACACTGAACACAGCTTATGCCATGGGTGTTGAAGAAGAGTTGGGTAGTATTGCTGTTGGGAAAAAAGCAAATATTTTCATCACCAAATCCATACCTACATACGAATTCATGCCATATGCATTCGGAAGCAACAAGGTAGAAACGGTAATCCTAAACGGGAAAATTCAATAGTTCTTTAAGCCCAAAATTCAAAAATCTTTCATTTTATATTTGAATCTTTTGACTTGGAATTTGGTTCTTTGAATTTATTAAAATAGAATTTTATAACTCTAATAAAAATAAAAAAGAAGGGAGCTTTAAAAAGCAACCTTCTTTAAACATATATTTATACTCGTTCTTATCAGGTTTGCAAAAGCAAAACTATTTAGAACGAGTTATACCGTACAGAAAACAAAAAATATTTTTTTTGCAAAACTCTTTTCTGTCGGTATATATGTGGATTTTGGGATTCGGATTTCAAATTAAATTTTCTTTTGCGAAAACTCTCTTCCTGTCCTTAAACATTGCAGATTCACATTAACAACTTCTTCACCTTTATTTTTAAAGATCGCCTTCACAGCGTTTTCAATCTTTTCAAAAGGCATATTAATAAATGGAGAAGCAGCGCCAAGTATAACCATGTTTGCAGATTTTGGAGAACCAAGGTCCTCGGCAATCTTTTCAGCATCAATTGCAATATTCCTCGGGAATTTTTTTATTTCAGAAATTACTTTTTCTATTTCCGGATAGTTGGGAATATTCACAAAAGGTTTTGTATTGGTTATCAGCCAACCTTTAGGAGAAAGCATGGGTAAATATCTGAGCGATTCCATAGGTTCAACAGCAATAATCATATCGGCAGTTCCTTTCGGAATAAGGTCAGAAAATATTTCTTCATCAGAAAGCCTTAGATTAGAAGAAACATCACCTCCCCTCTGGCTCATGCCATGAACTTCTGATTGTTTTAAAAATAAACCCGATTCAACTGCTGCAAAGCCTATGGTTGCAGCTATGGAAACAATACCTTGTCCGCCAACTCCGGCAATTACTATATCTATTTTCATTGTTTTTTTATTTTTTTAATTTCTCTCTCATGCGTTTATTTAATGTCTGTATACATTCACGAAGTGGGACAATCACCGAAACACCATTGTATGCCAGCTCTTCTTTCATTATCCGAACATTTTCTTCATGGTTTTTCTTTAAAGGTTTAATAACCCTTAAATGACTTTCTTCAACACCAATGCCTTTGCAGATATCTAATATCTTACCATATGCAGCCGAAGGTTGCCCACCGGTCATTCCCGTCGTTGAATTATCAAGTATAATAATAGTTACAGGAGATTTGCTGTTTACGCAATCCAATAAACCGGTCATTCCAGAATGGGTAAAAGTAGAATCGCCGATAACAGCTACAGCAGGCACCATTCCTGCATCAGCAGCTCCTTTTGCCATAGTTATGGAAGCGCCCATATCCACGCATGAATTAATTGATTCTAAAGGAGGCAAAGCGCTAAGTGTATAACAACCTATATCTGAAAAAACTCTTCCTTTTGAATATTGAGAAAGTGCTTCATTCAATCCAAGGAATGAATCGATATGAGGACAACCGGTACACAGTGATGGAGGACGACCTACAATAATAGCAGGCACATCCTGTCCTTTGGTATCGGCTTTACCTAATGCAATACCTACAATATTAGGATTCAATTCACCATCTCTTGGCAAAGTGCCATCAAGTCTTCCTTTTATATCAATACCTTTTCCAAGGAATCCTTTAAGCATTTCTTCAACTACAGGGTAGCCATCTTCAAGAACCAGCACTGATTTACATTCTTTGGTAATGCGTTCGATCTGTTTTCGTGGTAATGGATATTGACTGAGTTTAAGTACAGGGAAATTTACTTTCCTGTCGGGATAATTTTCCATTAAATAATTATAACCAATGCCACATGCAATAATACCAAGGCTTTTATCATTCCCGTCAATGTATTTATTGAATGAAGAGTTTTCAGATTCTTTTTCAAAACCATCCTGTTTGTTCAGCAAATCTTTATATTGTTTTCTTGCAATAGCAGGTAAAAGAACAAATTGTCTTAAATTATCGGGAAGTTTATTACCATTCTGTTCAAGTTGTTGTTTACGTAAAACACCTGCTCTTGAATGCGCCATACGTGTAGTGATACGGATCATAACAGGAACATGATATTTTTCAGAAAGTTCAAAACCGGCAAAAGTCATATCATAAGCTTCCTGCTGGTTAGCCGGTTCAAAAATTGGTATCAAAGCAAATTTCCCCAGCACTCGTGAATCTTGTTCGTTCTGAGATGAATGCATTGATGGGTCATCTGCCGACACAACAATAAATCCACCATTTGCGCCAGTGATAGCCGAATTAATAAAAGGATCGGCAGCTACATTTAAACCCACATGTTTCATACATACCATCGTTCTTTTTCCGGCATACGACATACCAAGTGCTGCTTCATATGCTGTTTTTTCATTAGCTGCCCAGCTGGCTTTTATCCCTTTCTGATTTGCTTCTTTTGAAGCATGAACGTATTCAGTAATTTCTGTTGACGGTGTACCGGGATAGGCATAAATACCCGACAAGCCTGCATCTATTGCCCCCTGTGCAATAGCTTCATCGCCCATTAATAATTGTTTCTGCATATTATTTATTCATTAATTAATTATCAAATCTTATTAATTACAAATCTAAATAAAAAAAATAATACCGATTTAAAAAATAATATCGTCCTAACTTCATTTCAATTGTTTGTACTTCCACCAAGGCGTATATTTTTCTATCGGCATATCCAAAGTAAGAATTTGTAGTACGTCTTTTGTCTATTTACAAATTCACTTTGGTAATAGCAAAGGGTATCAAAAATATCATAAATAAATATTTCTTACTTTTATTTTATCTTAACAGTTCGGTAATTTTTTAGTATATTTTGGGCTAAAGCCCAATTTCATTGAGTTTTATTAGCCCCGACCTTAAGGTCGGGGCTATTGTGAAACCCACAATTATCAAGGACTTTAGTCCTTGCATAAAAAAATTACCGAACTGTTGTTGTCTAAATAGTGAATATTATTACAGATTCAGGAAATAATTAAAGAGATTTGGTAATTAATAGCGGCTGATTATCTTTTTAGTGATAACACTTTTATCAGATATTACCCTGATAAAATAAGTTCCGCAACCCGGAATATAAAAGTTTAAATTGTTTTGTTTACTGATATTCTTACTTTGAATAACCTGCCCTGATTCATTAATAATTTGAATTTCACTTGTATTTTCAGGAAATGTAATTGTAACTTTTCCATCAGAAGGGTTTGGAAAAATATTTATATTGTTATTGGATACATTCACTTCAGCGATATCATTTATCCATGGTAAAAGTTCAAGAAAACATAAATTCGCTCCAAGTCCCATATATTTTTCATCTGTTATATAAACTGATGAATCATTAATAAAAACAATACCTTCCTTTTGTGTATAGCTCATGCTTATCTTCATTACATCACCATTAAAAAAGTCAGTGCCTGAATAATTAGTAAAAAGCCATATCATCTTTTCCGAAAGCAACACCATACTTTTCCCCGATGGGCTTATATCGGCAGAAGTGATCCATTGCTGCGTGTCAAAACTATCGACCAACTCTGCTATATAATTCCCCTGAACATCAGGCAAACGATACATTTTGCTGTATGTAGAAACACCCCTGTTTTTAGAAAAAATGTATAATGAATCATTGAAATGAAACATAGCTTCACAATCAAAATTCCAATTACTGCTGTCAGGAGGAAAATATAACTGGTCAGAAAAACTGAAATAAATTATTTGAGGAATAACAGAATCATTATTTATGGAATCGGGATTGGAGATTTTATAAATTTGTAAATCCGTGCGGTTATTATAATTATTTCCAAAATCTCCGATATAATAATTCCCCTGATCGTCCTGAGTTATATCTTCACAATCAATAGCATTTACTCCTGAAAAATATAATATCCTGTGAATATTACCCAGGGTATCAATATTGAATATTCTTGCTTTATCACCACTGTCGTTGTGTGCCCAGATATTATCAGGGTTACTGGCTTCAACACCCGAACATTCACTCAAAGAATCGGGGAGCTTATGAATAACAACAGGTACAGCTATCTGGCAAAAAACATTAACAAATGGAATTAACAAAAAAATAAAAATTAAACGTACAATTTTCATCTGTATAAAAAATATTATGTGTAAATTATTTTTTTGTTATGCTCTCCTACCCCCGATAAATTCAGGACATATCACCAGCCCGCTGGTTAATATCCATGTTAAAGTAAACACCTGATTGAACTTTTGTTTGATTTTATTCATAATGATTGATTTGATTCTATGTTTGAATAGATATTTCATCTCGTTATATACCGACAGAAAAAAGGTTTGCAAAAATATTTTTTGTTTTCTGTACGGTATAACTCGTTCTAAACAGTTTTGCCTTTGCAAACCTGTTTAGTTTACAAAGCTATGAAAAATATATAAAAAAAATTATATTTGCATAAACTCAAAGCTATAATATCTATGAAAAAATTGCACTTAATATTTTTAATAATTATTGTTACTATACTGGCTTCCTGCTTAGGCAATAGTAATAAACCGGATAATAATCCCGACTCAACTAAAACCCAAATTACAAAAACAAATGCACTGTCTTCCGGAAAATATAAAATAAAATCAGGAATAATTGAAATGAACATTGAAACAATGGGAATGATTCAGAAAATGAAAATGTATTTCGACGATTTCGGCAACAAAGAATGTGTTGAAACGAACTACACAATGGATATGGGAATTGCCGGTAAAATTGAAATGCATTCAAAAGTCATTACTGGCAATGGTTATATTTACAATATTGACTTAACAAAAAAATCAGGAACAAAAACCAAAATAACAACTAACGAAAAAAATAAAACCAACGATATTGATTTCAATAATATGGATGAAAAAATAATGAAAGAAATGCACATTACCAAAGCAGGTACTGAAAAGGTTATGGATAAGACCTGTGATAAATTCAATATGAATAATCCTGAATTAAAAATGAAATCGTCATACAGTGTTTGGAATGGGATTCCCCTGAAATATGAAATGAATATGTCGGGAATTGTTGCCAAAGCAACTACCACCAAAATTGAAGAAAACGCCACAATCCCTGCCGAAATATTTGAAATCCCTGCTGATATAAAGATTACAGAAATAAAATAACTATCAAAACATATTGAATAATGAATAATATGGAACACTATTATAACCTGGTTGAAAAAGTTATTAAAGAACTGGGTGTTGACCCTGTGATATGCCGTGGTGATAAAGAAGGACAATGGAATTTGAATAATGGCACAGCAAATATATGGGTGGATGTCTGGAAACAAGAAGACAAAGATTATGGTTATATACAAATAATGGGACCTGTATCAAAAGTACCACACGAAAAAGAACTGGAGTTTTACAGGGAAATGATGGAAATAAATCATGGTTTGTATGCATGCAGCATTACCAAATTTGAAAACTGGATACATGTAAAATCAATACGCGAGCTGGAAGATCTTAGCGAAAGCGAAGTACTGGCAATGTTCGACAGGGTTAGCTATTATGTGAATTATTACGATGAGTATATAAAAAACAAATATTTCACCAAGCCGGTAAAAAGAACAGAATAGTTTTAATTTAATGATTTTTTGTATAATCGCAGGGAATTGGCAATTACAAAAACATCGGAGAAAGCCATACTTGCAGCAGCAATCATAGGATTCAGGAATCCGAATGCGGCAATTGGAATTGCAATCACATTATAAAAAAATGCCCAGAATAAATTCTGCTTTATTGTAGTCAATGTGATTTTGCTAATACCTAATGCTTTTTTAAGAAGCGATAAATTTCCTTTCAGTAAAATAATTTGCGCCGACTCAATTGCAATCTGTGTAGCATTGCTTAATGATATACCTACTGTTGCCTTGGCAAGCGCAGGGGCATCATTTATGCCATCGCCAACCATTGCCGTATTGCCACGTCTCATAAAATATTCAATGATTTCCATTTTTTCTGCCGGAAGTTTTTCAGCATACACTTCATCAACTCCTGTTTCTTTTGCAATAAATTCACATTTGCTTTTCCTGTCGCCACTTAATAAAATGGTTTTTATTCCTTTCGATTTAAAATATGCTATGGTTTCTTTAGCATCAGTTTTTATTTCATCTTCCACATCAAGCCATGCAATTAATTTTTCATTTTCCAAAAGATAAACAGTGTGAGTATCATCATCAGTAAGGGTTTTAGCAATTGAATACGAGCCAGCTTTATAAATTTTCCCATCATTTGTTTCGGCTTCGATTCCCAATCCTTTTTGTTCATTTACCTTTTTAAAATGAAATTCATCCGAATCAGAGAATTCTAAAACTATTGATTTTGCTATAGGATGCGATGAATGTTTTTCGATGCTGAACAAAATTGATTTTACTTTTTCTTCATCAGCATTATTTACAAAAACATTTTTTACCTCGAAATTTCCTGTTGTAAGTGTTCCTGTTTTATCAAAAACAATCATTGGTGGACGAGATAAAATAGGCAAGCATACCTGAATGAACCGATATACT
>DAOQAK010000011.1 GCA_035353855.1 Bacteroidales bacterium
TGACGATTTTCAGCTTTCTTTGTTCCCTGTTTGAAATTTTTGAGGAAACTCCAATAAACAGTAAAATATCAATTTATTTTCTTTTCTTTTTGATGTCTTTTAAAACCTTTTTTTCGTCAGCTTCTAATTTTCGTTGAAGCTTTTTTACATCTTCGGCTGGTAATAAGTTCTCAGGATAAATACCGCGTTTAGTAAGCATTTCGCGTACTGCTAGATTGTTATCAACATGTTCTTTTTCAATTGAATTCCTACCTTTCAAATCTTTATTTTGCACATTGAGTCCGGTCATTTCTGCAGCCAAATCTTTTGCTTTAATGCTAATCGTCGGTAAAAAATCGGCAACGGGTCTATTTTCAGGTATCCCCATTTTTCTTTTTAGTATATGGGTATTCAGTTTAAATAATGCCTGATCTCCTTTTGAACGAATAATTGCAAAACCCTGACTATCTACACCCCGGTCATAAAGAATTCCTGAAAGCTGTTTTTCTGTCTGGCTAAGCTTTTCGCGTGCTTTCACTCTTTCAAACTCTAAAAGTCGTATTTCAACCAGTTCAGCTCTGCGGGTTTGAACAGCAAAATAATTTTGAGCAAATGCTATTTCTACTTTGCGAGTATCGCCATTTTGCGCAATAAGATAACAGGCATAGCGTGTCAGTAATATATCCATTATATTTTTTTCGGCTCCCTTGGGCATAGGTATCGTTTTCCTGATGTCAGGAAAATGATCCGCCACTTGCTCTCCTGCATTCTCACAGGCATTTTTAGCTTTTTCTATAACTTTTTCAAAGTTTTCCCATTTACTATAACCTAAAAGTGATTGCAACTCCCTTGCACTCCAGCATTCAACACCTTCAAATTCTATAGCAGCTGCTTCAAATTGTTTAAAAAGTTGTTGTATTTCTTCTGATTTCATCTTTCGACTGTAAATTAATTTTACCTTTATTTATCTTTTTCAGACTCTTGAATTTTTCCACTAATCCAAAATTAATTTGGGATAAGGCAAATATAATTTTTTACAATAAATGCAATGTAAAATGTTATTAACTTTCCTTTTTATTCCCTATACTCTTATACCTCTTTTTTCGCTTGACGTTTGTTAGTTCGACTGTACTATTGTTAACCTGTTTTACAGTTGAATTGCTGACTGATAAACTTTTTCAATTTCCAACACTCAATTATCAATAATCAAGTAAAATTCCCCTATATCTATACCTTTATTCCTCTATACCATTATACCCTTTGAAGTTTAGTATTACAGAGTTTTAGTAGACAAGGTGACAAGTAGACAAGATGACAAGTTGATAAGTTAACAAGGGAAATCAGAATGCAGAATTTAAAATTGGTTAATGGTCATTTGTAGTCATTCATGGTCATTATACGCCAGCAAACTTAATTTCTTTTTCACGCAATTCGTCGCTGCGAAGGCACAAAGAAGCATAGTATACCGACAGAAAAGAGTTTTGCAAAAATATTTTTTGTTTTCTGTACGGTATAACTCGTTCTAAACAGTTATGCCTTTGCAAACCTGATAAGAACGAGTATAAATTTCACCCAATCCCCCATTCTCCATTTCTCCTATTCGTCTTTACATGATTATCCGCCACAATCCGTAACATCAGTGTTAATCCGCTTCCCATTATGAAGATAATGTTTATACTTTACAATCTTTGTTTTTCGTCAATGTTAGATGGCGAAGATATTTTTGATGTTCTGTTATACCAATTACCCAACTTCCAAGTAAATACTAACCGAAGCATTCGTGTATCATAATAATTTTGGTAAGTTTGCTTAATACCATCACTTATATAAGAATATTCAGGATTTGATGTTTTAAAAATATCACCAATTAAAAGCCGGGCCTCAAAAACTTTCTTACTATTTATATAACTAAGACCAAGGTCTAAAATAAAAGAATTTTTCATAGACCTATAGTTATATAAACCCGGAATATATTCTTCTAAATTGCATACCATGTCAAAATTTTTATTAATACGAATAGTATTATTCATAATTATTGTACCGCTTCTGCCAGATATATTTAAAAAGCCTTTTCTATTTGATATATACTCAGAATATGAATAATCAAACTGTAAAACAGTTTCCAACCAATTATTCAATTTTAATAATTTGTAAATATTTACCCCGTAAGTATTTACATTTAAAAAATTATCTGTTTCTTGTATCTGGTTTAAAATATTAAGAGAATCAAGTATAACGTATTGTCCAATTTTATTATCTTGATAAGTATAATATATTTTAGTACTAAATGTACTATTAAGTAAATAAGTTAATTCAATATTCTTAATATATGAAGGCTTAAGAAATGGGTTTCCCATAGCATAATCATATTTACTGATATACCATTTAAAGGGATCTAAGTATTGGTAAGGTGGCCTCTCTATTCGAGCAGAATAACTAATAGAAATACTACTATTGTTGTTTAATTTATTAGATATATAAATTGTTGGGAAAAAATCTAAATACTGGTTTTTGTGTTTCTCATTTATAGTTAATGAGTAGCTTTCCGTATTTGTTATTTCAGAACGTATTCCAGCGTTAAATGACCATTTTTGAATATTTTTTTCTAAACTACCATACACGGAGAGTATATTCTCGGTATATCTATATCTATTAGACTGAGATGAATCCAAAAAAGTATTATCATAAATTATATTAAATAATTCACTATTAGAAGATGTTTTAATGAATGTTTTTTTCAAACCGGTATTAACCGTGAAATTATAAATTGGAAATGAGAAATCTATCTTAGGTGTTAATATATTATACTTGAGACTTCCTTCTGTGTGAAAATTATCATTTGTTACATTAATATTATTAATTTGCATTATAGAATTAAAATCTCTTTTGTTTTTTGTATAATTATTAAGATAAGCTACACTTGCCGTAAAGTGTGATTTTTTATTTGAAAACAAATGCTTAAAAAATACTTCGGAATTATATGTGTAATTATTCTTTATTGTTTTACCATTAGTAACTAAAGTTGAGTCTATTTGATTATTAATTGGATTAATAAATTTTGTTTGATTTGTAATATCCGCAATTATTTCTTTATTATATAATGGTATTTGAAGATCAACAATAATATTTGAGCGTTTGTTAAAATTATACCCTATGCTTGTCTTTAAATCATCCCCAATAAAACTCCATTTTTTAGGATTGTAAGTAGATATTGTAGCATTGGGAAAATATTCATAATAAACACTCCTATTTAAGTAAGAATTATTATAATTGCTAATACTTCCTTCAAAAAATATTTTTTCCCCGGTATAATTTACAAATGCAGAAATCATATAAGATGAATAACTGTTTTGTTTACAACCTAATTTAATATATTCCTTCCACCCGGGAAGAATATTTTTTTTTGTTACTACTTTAATGATTCCCAAATTACCTTCTGCATCATATTGGGCAGGAGGTGTAGATATTATTTCTATACTGCTTATAATATCAGGTGGCAAAGAATTAAGGTAACTTAATAAAGATTGTCCTTCTAATCGTACGATCCGGTCATTTATATATACTATGACTGATGATTTACCAAAGATATTCAAAGACTCATTAGAAATATTTATTGTTGGCAATTGTTTAAAAATATCAGTGGTTTCTTTACCTTTAGTTTCAATGTTGCCATCAATATTTATAACAAATCTGTCCGGTTTAGCCTGAATTAAATCTTTCTGACCATTTATTGTTGTTCCTTTAAGAATAATTGTATCGGGTTGTAAAATAAAATTGATAGTCGTATCATTTTTTAGAGTGAATTTATTTTGTGCCGTAATACATCCTAATATATTTATCAATAATTCACAATTACCCTTTTTTGTCGTTTTTAAAAAATAATTCCCCAAAGAGTCACTTAACATGGATTGATGATGAGTAGAATCAATTAACAATTGAATAGTAGCAAATTTAACAGGGGCTCCATTTAAATTCTTTATATTTCCTTTTATAATTGAATTTTGAGATTGTAAATCGCCAATTATCAATATAAATATGGCAAAAAGTAGTAATTTAAGTAGTTTAAACATAATGTGTTTGGTCATCAATTATCTTATCATTAAAATTAATATTATTACCACTAATTATAACAGGTTGAATAGCTGAATGACTGGATTTTTTTGATTGTTCAATTGCTAATTGCAAACTTAATTTCTTTTTCACGCAATTCGTCGCTGCGAAGGCACAAAGAAGCATAGTATACCGACAGAAAAGAGTTTTGCAAAAATATTTTTTGTTTTCTGTACGGTATAACTCGTTCTAAACAGTTATGCCTTTGCAAACCTGATAAGAACGAGTATAAATTTCACCCAATCCCCCATTCCCCATTTCTCCCATTCGTCTTTACATGATTATCCGCCACAATCCGTAACATCAGTGTTAATCCGCGTCCCATTATGAAGATAATGTTTTTTTCAATATGACTGAGGGCTTTTACTACTTAGGCGCCAGCCATCCAATAGGGTCGGTAAGGGTTTTGCCATACCACACTTCAAAATGGAGTTCAGTTTTTGATTCTTCAGTATCGGTAGCTATGGTACCTATTTCTTGTTTTACTTTAACCTTATCTCCGGTTTTTACTGAAACATCAGCAAGGTTTGAATAAACAGTAAGATATTCACCATGACGTATGATCACTGCTTTATTAGCACCGGGAATATTTACCACACCGGTAACTTTACCTTCGAAAACCGCACGTGCTTTTGCTCCTGAATTTGTTGAAATATCGATACCATTATTTTTAACTTTAATATCAAGAACCGGGTGAGAGTGAAAACCGAAAGTGCTGGTTACTATGCCTTTCTCGGTAGGCCAGGGAAGTTTGCCTTTATTACTGCTGAAACTGGTGGAAAGAGTAATTTCGGCTTCCGATAATCCAAGTTCTTTTATTGTTGATGTTGATTTGGTAACGGTGCTGGTATTGGTTTTTGTACCGGTACTTGTTTTTGTCTGACTGCTGGTACTTTTTTCTGTAGCTTTTTTTATCTCCTCGGCAATTATTGTTTCAATAGACTGTTGAAGCTTTTTGGCTTCTTTTTCTTTTTGCTTTATGGTTTTCAGCAGATCTTTTTCTTTCTGCTGCAATTGTTTCACCGAGGAATTTTTTTCTTCTTTCTCTTTTGCAAGTTGTATTTTTTCATCTTCTTTTGTTTTGAGTAAAGAAGATTTATCGGATTTTATCCCTTTCAGTTCCGAAATCTTTTCATTAAGAAGCTTTGAAGTGTTTGTTATTGCCTCGGCCTGTTTGCGACGATATTCGGCATATAATTTTAAATATTTCAATCGCAAAAACGCCTGGTTGATATCCGATGAAGCAAATAAAAACATTAAGCGTGTATAAGCATTACGATTTTTATAAGCAAAATATATCATACGGGCATATGCTTCTTTTATCTTTTTTAGCTCCGTTAAAAGTTTTGCCGATTCCTTATAATTAACAACAATTTTCCCGTCGAGGGCTCCGATTTCAGAGCCTATATTATCAATAAGTTCCTCGCGCTGATTTATCTTATTGTTTAAAATGATCAGCTGGCTTAGTGAAATCTGTTTGTTCTTCTTGGTTTCAGCAAGAAGTTTATTGGTATAAGTGATATCTTTTTCTATTTTCTCTTTGTCCTGTTTTAGTTTTTCTTTCGTGTTCTGAGCTTGCAATAAAACGGGGAACATTACCAGCATTACGGCAACAATACATGCTTTATGGGCACAATGTAACAATCCTGGTATGGTCATATTTTTTTTCATTTATAAATTCGCTGGTATTTACTGCTTATATTAAACGGGAATTCGAGTGGCCCGGACGTAGTAACCCTGGTATTTTCCAATTTTATCTCGATTTTTTCTTTTTCGTTTGAAGCATTATACTTCAATGTGAAAGGAAATAAAAGACTATCGACTGTTTTAATATCGGAGTATTCTGCTTCGAGTTTCTGGTTTTCTTTTAACTCTTTAAGTTGTACTCTTGATATCTTATATGTTTCAGGGTCAAGCCAGATATCCTGTACCAGCAGTTTTAAGCTATCGTCCGAGGTCTTTACATATTTTTTCAGTTTTCCGCGACCTACAGTGCTAAGTAAATACTGCATTCCATCAACCGTTGCTTTAAAAACATTATTCTCATAATATGAAAAATCATTCCCTACAAGCAATGATTGCAACATGTCAAAATCAATATCGGTATGAATCAGGTTGGTTATATAAGCAAAATCGCTTGAAATATAAGTATCATTCAGCCTGTTTAGCATCTTTACGGAATCATTGGTGATAAGCGCCCTGAACGCTTCTATTCCAAGCGCAGGAGTAACAGAAATCCAAATGATGCTGTCTTTTTTTATCCTTATATTCCCATTAAAGCTGTTTTCTGTTTTATGCATTTTTACCGTAGCTGAAAATTTTATATTCAGCCAGTTAAACTTAAATTCATTTTTCTTTAACTGCGCAAATAAATAATCCGCTTTTTTATCTTTTATAGGTTCTTTGATTATTTTTTTAGCCGGATTGCATTCGGTAAAAACAAAATATAAAAGCCCTATTAAACTCGTGTACCAAAAAATTTTCTTAACGCTATTCATAATATTTTCTGTCGGTAATTTTTTTATCAAGCAAATCGGATGCTTTACCTGTATCCTTTGCTTTCTGCCAATATTCCAATGCTTTATCTTCTTTATTCAATTTATACAGCACATCGCCGTAATGTTCAAGTATCACAGCATTTTTATCGCCTCCGGCATCAAGCGCTTTTTTAAGAAAGATCTCTGCATCGCTGAAACGGTTCTCTTTAAATAAAACCCAGGCATATGTATCTAAATATGAAGAATTATCTGAAACAACTTTGATCATTCTTCCGGCCATTTTCTCTGCTTTATCCAGATTCTCATTTCTGAGCGACAAATAGTAACTATAGTTATTCAATACATAAACATTAAGTGAATCAATATCAAGAACTTTATCATACGAAGAAAACGCTTCTTTGTAGCTCTGCTTTGCATAATATGAATCGCCCAAATACGTGTAGAAATTCTTAAGCAGACTATTATCATAAGCTGCCATAAACACTCCTTTATTCAACGTTGTAATAGCTTCGTCATATTTCTTGAGCATCAGCAATGATGCTCCGTTCATCAAATACAAACCGGCCTGTTCGGGAAAAAGTTCTAAAGCTCTTTTACTATCATTTTGTAATAAGGAATAATTCTTCTGTTCGGATTCAATGTATAAAAGTTGTTCCCATATAGCATATTTACTGCTATCGATAGCAATAGCTTTCTGATATTGTTCTTTAGCTTCCGTTAGTTTATGGTCGCGGATAAGGAAATCGCCATACATGGAATATGCCTTTGCTTCATTGGGATGAGTTGCAACAAGCAATGAACAAAGAGAAAAAGCCTGCTCTTTAAGTGTATCGTATTTTTCAGTGATGGTATAGTACGAAAGAAGTATTTTAATTTTAGTGTCAATTCCAACATTTGAACTTGAAAAAGCTTGCTTTAATTCGTCAAATGACTTTTCGTTATCACCTTTCATTCGATAATATTCGGCAAGCGACAAATGCACATTCCCGTTATCAGGCTCGAGTGATAAAATTTTCTGATACACGGTGAAAGCTTCGTCAGTCATTTTGTTGGCAACATATAAATCAGCAAGATAATTAAGGTATTCCGTTTCTGCCGGAAAGGCATCAACCAGCTTTTGAATTTCTTCCACTGCTTTTGAAAACTTATTTTGAAGAAGTAATATTTTTTCTTTTTGAAGTGAAATTTCTTCTGTTATCCCAATTCTTTCTTCAAGTTTATTGTATACTTCAATAGCTTCGCTATATTTTGATGCATAAAGATTTGCCATTGCCCAATTAAGAAAAAAATCAACATTTTCAGGGTTCGACAACGCCAGCGACTCAAAAACAGCAGCAGCTTCTTTATATTTTTTTTGAACAATTAAAAGCTCGGCATGTAATTGTTTGTACCATGTATTTTTGGGGTCGAGTTCACATGCTTTTGTAATATATGGAATGGCAAGCTCTGTTTTTTCCTGGTTATAATATATCCGGGCAATTTCATATAATGGTGCAGGGTTGGATTTATCCGTCCTGGCACAGGAAAGAAAATGTGTTAATGCTTTTTCATAATCCCCTTCCTCTTTATCCTTCAAACCATCAATATATTCGGAGGTATTATCAAGAATTTGAGTTTCTGTAAGTACAGGTTGTTTGTTGTGTTTAAATATTCCGCATGAGGCAAAAGATATAAATACAAAAAGAATGAAAAGCGTATTTTTTAATTGCTGCATTTATTTAATAATCTTGTCAGTAAATAAAATAAATTTAATTTAACTGAGCACTGTATAATCGCCAATGCTTACTTCTTTTTTGCCTCCAAAATATTCAACATAGTTACCGATCATTGAATTATCAAGGTTTACACAGGAAATTTTTGTGTTCGACTGGATGATACTGTTCGTAATTACTGAATAATTAATCACCGTGTTTTCGCCAACTGAAACATGGGGACCAATAATAGAATCGGTTATTCTTACATTTTCACCTAAATAGCAGGGCTGAATAATAATAGAGTTTTCAATAACTACTGATTCGGAAACTAATTTTTGTTGCTTACTGAATTCTAATATACGCTGGTTGGTGAAAACGGTGGCGTCTTTATTTCCGCAGTCGAGCCACTCATTTACTTTTCCGATATACAATTGTGAGCCTTTTTTCATCATATTGTCAAGAGCATCGGTAAGCTGGAATTCCCCACCTTTCTGGATATTATTATCAACCAGGTATTGCAATTCGCTTTTCAGATATGCACCATCTTTGAAATAATAAATCCCTATGATTGCCAGATCAGAAACAAATGTTTTAGGCTTTTCAACAATACTGGTAATTATGCCTTCGTTATTGGTCTTTACAACACCAAACGCAGCCGGGTTCTGTACTTTATGAACCCAAACTATACTATCCTTGGTATCATCAAGAATGAAATCAGCAAAAAACAACGTATCGGCAAAAGCAACCACTACTTTATCATTCAGCGAATCCGCTGCACATAGAATAGCATGAGCTGTTCCCAAAGGATTTTCCTGGTAATAGATTTTTCCCTTCGTTCCTATTTGCCCGGCAATATCCAATAACTGGGTTTCCACTTCTTTTCCAAAATCACCAATAATAAAAGCGATCTCGTCAATTTTTTCCTTGCACATCGAAGCGATACCTTCAACCAGTCTTTGAACAATAGGTTTACCTGCAATGCGAATCAATGGTTTTGGAATTGTGAGCGTGTGTGGGCGCATTCGTTTGCCCATACCTGCCATTGGAATTATTATCTTCATTTTTATTAATTTTTTACTTCAATATTTTTATTGGTCAACCGTAAATTCTCAACTTACAACTATAAACTTCTTACCAAACTAGTGTTAAGTTAATTTTTGAAATGGCGGTCATTCTAAATTCATTGAAGAATGAATCGCTTACAAAATGTTCACATTTCGATAAACACAATATGTCATATTAGACTTAACACTACACTAGTTGCTCCAACCCATCAACCATTTATTTTTTATTTCGTTCCTGTGTGTCCAAACCCTCCGGCCCCTCTGGCTGTTTCCTGTAATATTTCTGCTTCAATAATTTCTGCTTTTTCATGACGGGAAATGATCATTTGTGCTATTCTTTCTCCATCTTCAACAATATATTTTTCTGCCGAAAGATTCACAAGTATTACTTTTACCTCGCCTCTGTAATCAGCATCTATAGTTCCGGGAGTATTCAGAACGGTAATGCCTTTTTTAATGGCCAGTCCGCTGCGTGGTCTTATTTGCGCCTCAAATCCTGCCGGCAATTCAATAAATAAACCTGTAGAAATCAGCGATCTTTCCATTGGCATTAATATTACCGGATTATCCAGGTTTGCACGAATGTCCATACCGGCAGAATGTTCTGTTTCGTAAGCAGGTAAAGGATGTTTTGATTTATTAACTATTTTAAGCTGCATGTTTTTTATTTTTTCTTAACAAAAATACTAATTCAGAATCATATTTTATACCGATGCTTTTTTCTGTCTGAATATTAGTGAAGGTTTTTCCAAATATACTATTATACCCAAAAATATCATTAGCAGGAATGTATTAAATACAAACAATAAAATGTTATTATCTGGTTTAAAATATATACCCAGGAAGTACAATCCAAGCGATAGCCCAATATAAGTAAGTATACGTGTAATATTATAATTGATATGATAATTTTTTTGCCCGTAAACGAAAGATAATATCATCATTAAAGCATAGCATATAAATGTTGCCCATGCTGAACCCATATAGCCTATTATGGGAATCCACCAGACATTTAATACGATGGTAACTATTGCACCGAATATAGAAATATATGCACCAAACCTTGTTTGATCGGTAAGCTTGTACCATATCGACAGATTATAATAAATACCAAGGCACATATTAGCCATAAGTAAAATAGGAACTACAGGAAGCCCTTCATAATATTCTTTCCCTACAAAATATTTTACTATATCAATATACATCATAACACCCAGAAAAATAAAGGTGCATACAATTACAAAATATTTCATCACATCGGCATATACCTGTTTTGCATTTTCCTTTTTAGCCTGCGAGAAGAAAAATGGATCGGCAGCAAAACGAAATGATTGTATGAATAATGTCATGATAATAGAGATCTTATAACAAGCTCCGTATATCCCTACCTGGCTTAATGCAATGCTTTCGGGAAGCATATATTTCAAAAATATCCTGTCCATTGTTTCATTCACAATACCGGCTAACCCTACTACCAGCAATGGCATCGAATATTTTATCATTTTTCTCCATAATTCATAATCGAAATAATAATTTATTCTGATCATTTCGGGTAACAAAAGAAACATAACAATTGAACTTGATATAAGGTTGGAGATAAATACATACCCTACCCCTATTCTTCCACTATAAATAATATCAATGAAACCAGGCATTATTGAATGCTTCAACATATAAGGACATAGTAAAATAAAAAATAAATTCAGCAGAACATTTGAAATGATCCCTATGATTTTTATGGTGGCAAAACGCTTAGCTTTATTCTGTGCCCTTAGTCTTGCAAAAGGAATGGTTGAAACAGCATCAAGTACTATGATTAGTGCAAACCAAATCACATATTCACTATGGTCAGGATAACGCAAAACGTTTGCAACCGGATGCGCAAATATTATTGCCAATAATAAAAAAAATGAAGAAGTGGCTAATAACGAAATGAGTGATGTACTGTAAACTTTATTTTTATCCTGCTCGGTCCCGAAAAACCGGAAGAAACCTGTTTCAAAACCATACGTGAGTATAACTATCAGTAATGAAACATAAGCATACATTTCGTTTACCGTACCATATTCCGAAGTTTGAAATACTCTTGTATAAAAAGGAACCAGTAAATACGATATAACGCGGCCTATAATGCTGCTTAAACCATATACCGCAGTTTGTCCTGCTAACTGTTTTAACGGATTCAAAATATTATATTATTCTGCAAAAGTACATTTTTCTGAAGAATGTTGATAATAACGAAATCTGAAATATAATATTTTAATTTATTAAGAAGGAATGAATAATTTAATCTTCGATACCCGGCAGCTCAATATAAAAAGTAGTCCCAGTATTTTTCTTCGATTCAAACCATATTTTCCCGTTATAACTTTCTATGATGCTTTTAACCATGGCCAATCCAAGTCCGGTGCCACCTGTTTTTGTTGTAAAATTTGGAGAAAAGATTTTATTTTTTTCAGCATCAGAAATCCCTTTACCATTATCGGTAATTTCTATCAAATAAAAATTCTTATTATCCGAAAGCCGGATATCAATAATACCATTTTTCCCTTCAACTGCTTGTACTGAATTTTTTATCAGGTTATTCAAAACCCTAATAATTTGTGATTTATCAACATTCACCAAATAAGGCTTTCCGGGTTTGATAAAATTTATTGTTACTTTATAATCGCTATAAAGTGAAACCGAATTTTCAATAAGCTTTGATAAATCAATGATTTCCTTTACAGCCTTGGGCATTTTTGCAAAGTCTGAAAATTCCGTAGCAATTTTGTTTAATGATTCTATCTGCTCGATCATTGATTGTGTAAAGCGATTCAGCCGTTCGTTCCAATCAGGTGATTTATCATTCCATGATTTTTGTAATTGCTGAACATTAAGTTTCATAGGTGTTAGCGGATTTTTTATTTCATGCGCAATTTGTTTTGCCATTTCGCGCCAGGCGCTTTCACGCTCCGATTTTGCCAGCATTTCAGCGCTCTCTGCCAACTCATCAACCATCCTGTTATATTCATTTATAAGACTACCTATCTCATCATTTCGTTCAATATCAATTTTCTCATTTCTTTTGCCTAATTTGATCTGGCTAAGTTTTTCCATGATAAATTTCATTGGCCGTGTAATGTAATTCGCTACAAGCAGGGCAATAATAACAGCAAGCGCTGTAAGCATTACATTAATATTGATGAATGTTGTAAAGAAAGCCGAAATTTCTTTTTTCATCTCGCTTTGCTTAGCAAAATAAGGCAGATTGATATAACCTGTTAATTTATTATCATTATTTCGGAATGGAACATATGCTGATAAATATTTTAAATTCCCTATATTTTCATTATGAATATAAAATGTATTTTTATTTTTTGATAATTCAATAAAAGCTTTTGAATCCATACGTTTCGATAGCATTCCTTCATCAAAAACCTGGGGACGCGATGAGGCTAATAGTATGCCATCGGGAGTATAGAAATTTATATCTGTAAAAAATATATTTGAAAATTTGGTAAGCAAATCCGCTGTGAATTCTTTTGAATCATTCGTAACTTCAGGTAAAGAGCCAAGCTTGTTTTCTGTCTCAATTAATATAGAATGTGCTTTCTCGCTTAAACTATCGAAATTTTTCTTGTTATAAATATTTATAATATAATATAATGTTGTAATACCTATTACTGCAAAGGAAAACACCAAAATAGAAACCATCGATATCTGTACCCTGGCTTTAAAATTTAAATTGATTTCTTTTTTCTTCAATGGAAAATGAAGCAGAAAAAGAAAGACCAAAATACAAATGCAATAGAAAATAAAAATATAGGAAAAGGGTGCAATGATATACAAAAGCGATTCACTTTTTTTACTGATGATAATAATTGTTGTGGCATCCGATTTATAGAAAAGATGGTCATACCCATCTCTTTCAACAAAAAGATATTCATTTTCGGAAAGCTTATAATTATATGAGGTCAGGCTATAATAGTACTTTCCATATTGTAATACCAGTTCGTTATTTTTATATTTTGCATATGAATAATTAAACAAATCCCTGTTTATTTTTATGTCTTTATCTATAAGCAATTCGGGGTAACCTAATTCCTTAGGAACAAATTTTGAATATAATTCAATATAGCAAACCGGTTTGACAATACTATCGTTTTGGGGATCTTTAAAGAAAATTTTCGCTATATAGCTGTTACGTCCGGTACCTGTACTTAATAAAAATAAATTGTCGTTAACTGTAGGCTGACCCGAATTATTTATCATTTCATTAAAAAACGAATCACACCCAACACTAATGTTATCAGGCTTTATCAACAATACCTGCTTGGGTTTACATACAGTTACCTGGAAATCATATTTCGACCAATATCCTTTAAAATAATTTTGATTAATTATTTCTGTAATCTTAGACTCATCAGGTTCCGGGGTATTTAAAATCTTTACGATATCCGTATCCGATTTAATATTTTCTTCAAGATTTTTAAATAAGAATTCTGCTATTGGGTCTTGCTCTATTGATAATTGCGATGCCAGTAATTTTCGTTTTTCTTTTTCTTTATATGTTGAATATTCGTAATAACAATAAGTAGAAAGAAAAGAAAGCAACATGATATATATTGCTACAGCCTGAATTGTAAATTTAAAATTATCTTTTTTTATGTAATATCCAATTGATACCAGTAATGCTATAACAAGAATAAAATATATCCAGCCTATATTAAATGAATAAAAATTAATTATTCCTGATACAATTACAGATATAAATAAGCACAGAAAATGTTTATAAATATTATTATTAAATAGCTGATATGATAATTCGGAAAATAAATATGCAATTAAAAAGAATGATAACAATAAAATAGCTATTATTAAAAAGCCTGAAATGCTATAATAATCAAGCCCAAAAATATTATTTAAATCAAATGATAGATTTGAATTGATAATCAAACCTTTAAATATGTTAAAAATTATAAAAAATACGAATAATACAAAGCTTAACATAATAAAAGAAATAATGCCTCTATAAAAATTATTGCTTTTATTTATTTTAATATTTCTTAAATTATTGAATATAAATATAATAACAATAGAAAAAGTTGAAATATGAAGAAACAAATCGCCTAATGAAGGGAAAAATAATGAATCGGCGTAATATTTTGGTCCAAAGGAATCAAGATTATAAATTATAGATGGTATTTTATAAACAAACGATAAATAGCGGATAAAACAAATTGCCAAAGAAACTAATACCGTCCATAATACAATATTCTTTTTGTAAAATTTTGTAAAAAATTTTTGTAAAAAAAGTATTAAAAAAGAAATAAATGAAATATAAGCAAGGATATAACTTAAGAACATTATGAATTCCAATCCTTTTGGAAAATCTTTTGTCTTAGCAAAAACCAATGAACATAGCAGGTTTCCATCAACAGAAAAAATATTATACTCCCCCTCTACTAAATCTATCTCACATTCGGGCATATTATAATCTTCCAGGAAACCATTTACTAAATATTCATTCCTGTAACGATAATCATTTTTAATAACTATCGCTCCTCTTATAACATAATCCTTGTATCTTTTTTCTTTTACTTCATACCATCCGTTGCTTAATTTCACAATCTGGGAAACAGGTAATGAATCTGCTCTTAAATCTTCAACAGGAACCGAATTAGTTGACCAAAAAATAACAGAATCCTTTTTTGAAATAACTAAAGCGATATCATTCTCTTCGTAAAAACTCCTGTAATAATTATAATCAAAAGCCTGTTGTTTATTGCTGTCTTTCAACTGCTGCAATGACTTATCAAATAATGTATTTAATAATTTTTCTTTTTTATTTAAAATTTCCGAAAATTCATCAGCTTTAACTTTATAATTAATTTCCTTTCCCTTACTTGAATTGATTGTCAATACCAAAGCAAATGAAATTACAAACAGAAACAAGAAGAAATATATTCGGAAATTTTTCATTTTTCAGAGTTTAGAATATCTCTGTATTAAATATAAAATTACAAAAACCTTCTCAATTAAAATGCATTATCTTTTTTTAAAACATAAATTTGGCTAGAGTAAGAATACTTTTTACTTTTTGCTTTTTTATTAGATAAGTAACCTGTTATAAAACCTTTTATTATGCTTTGTTTCCCGGTCTTATATTTTTCACTAAGCATACTAACATAATAAGAATCAAATTTCATAGGTAATTTTTTAACAATAGAGAATCCGTGTTTATTAAAAATTTTCTCTAAAGTTATTGGAGTAAAGTGATATAAATGCCTTGGAACATCATAAGCTGCCCAATATTCTTTATAATAACCTGCATCGAATGAATCGCAATGCGGGACAGCAACAAATAAAAAACCTTCAGGTGTTAGTATTCTTTTTAATTCTTTGATTCGTGTATTTAAATCCGGAACATGTTCTAAAACATGCCAAAGTGTAATATTATCAAATGAATCATTGTGTAATGTACTTATTTGAACTTCATCAATTACATCAATATTATATTGGTTTTTTGCAAAATTTCGAGCTTCTTCATTAGGCTCTAACCCTAGTGTTTTCCAGTTATTTTTTTTAAATAATGAAAGTAATTCTCCGCTTGCACAACCAATATCCAACACATTCTTTTTCTTGGAAAAAGAATTTATAAGTTTATATTTTTTATTATGAGTATGCTGTCTGACTATTTTATATATTTTATTTATAATTCCTTTTTCGGTTCCTGAATGCGATATATAATCGGGCGAATTATAATATTGTCCGAGTTTGTAATTTTCAGGGCGAGGGTTTATAAAAATAAAGTCACATTTATTACATTTTACAAGATTAAATTTTTCTTTTGTAAGGAAAAAATCCGTACAAATCATATAATCTAAAAATTCAGTGTTTTCACAAACCGGACAATTATTTATTTTTTCCATTTTTAATTTTGTTTCACGTGAAACATTTTTCAGAATTATCTTTTAAAATGAACTAATAAAACAGAAATATCTGAAGGAGACACTCCACTAATTCTTGATGCCTGACCTATTGTAGAAGGTTTAATTTTTGAAAGTTTTTCCCTGGCCTCACTTGAAAGCGATTTTAGTTTATGATAATCAAAATCCTTAGGTAATTCTATGTTTTCAAGTCTTGTTATTTTTTCCGCAATATCTTTTTCTTTCTCAATATAACCTTCGTATTTTATAAGAATTTCAGCTTCTTCCAGAATTTCATTCTTCTCTTTTCCTAAATCTAAATCTTCAACAAAAATTCTAAAAGAAAAAACATGTTTTTCAATTTCATTGATATTTATCTGAGGTCTCAATAAAATATTTCCAATTTTAGTCTTATGAGAGATATTATTGGTTTCTTTTTCTTTTAATAATGTATTTATTTCATCAGGGCTGGTACTTTCTTTTTTTAGAAATGATATTATATTATCAATATTATTTCTTTTATCAATAAGTTTATCTAAACGCTTTTTCTCATTTAATCCTAACTCAAATCCTTTAGGAGTCAACCTTAAATCAGCATTATCCTGACGTAATAAAATTCTGTATTCCGCCCTGGAAGTAAACATCCGGTATGGTTCTGAAGTTCCTTTAGTAACCAAATCATCAATAAGAACTCCAATATATGCTTCTGATCTTTTTAATATAAATTTATTTTGATTATTTATTTTTCTGACCGCATTTATACCTGCCATCAACCCTTGGCAAGCTGCTTCTTCATATCCGGTAGTTCCATTAATTTGCCCGGCAAAAAATAAATTTTCGATTACTTTACTTTCTAAATTCTGGTATAATTGAGTAGGAGGGAAGAAATCGTATTCAATAGCATAACCCGGTCTGAAAATTTTAACATTTTCAAATCCACTTATTTTTTTCAAAGCTTCGTACTGAATTTCTTCGGGCAACGAAGAGGAAAAACCATTAATATAATATTCAACTGTATTCCAACCTTCGGGTTCAATAAAAAGCTGATGTCGATTTTTATCAGAAAATCGCTCAACTTTATCTTCAATTGAAGGGCAATAACGTGGACCTATTCCTTTTATTCTTCCCACAAACAATGGAGAACGATCAAATCCTTTTCTCAAAATATCATGAACTTCAGTGCTTGTATAAACCAAATAACATGAACGTTGCTTTTTTAAAAAAGGAGTATTTGTGAAAGAAAATTTTCCGGGTTCATCATCACCTTTTTGTTCGGTCATTTTTGTAAAATCCAGCGAACGGCCGTCTACTCTTACCGGTGTTCCGGTTTTCATACGGTCGCTTTTGATTCCTAATTTCACCAGACATTCTGTTAGCCCTTTTGAATTTACCTCCCCGTAACGACCACCTTTAAACTGCTTTTCACCAATATGAATAATACCGTTTAAAAAAGTTCCGTTTGTTAGAATAACAGTTTTAGATTTTATTGTAATTCCTAAGCTTGTTTTTACTCCAACAATTTTCTCATTCTTGACTATAATATCGGTAATTGTATCTTGCCAGAAATCAAGATTAGGGATTTTTTCTAATTCATTTCTCCATTCAATGGAAAATAATGTTCTGTCACTTTGTGCACGTGGACTCCACATAGCAGGTCCTTTTGAACGGTTCAGCATTCGGAATTGAATCATCGTTCTATCGGTAACGATAGCCGATAAACCTCCAAGTGCATCAATTTCTCTAACTATTTGTCCTTTTGCAACACCCCCCATTGCCGGGTTACACGACATCTGAGCCATATTGGTCATATTCATAGTAACCAGCAAAACTGTAGCATTCATTCTTGCTGCTGCACTTGCTGCTTCACAACCGGCATGACCGGCGCCCACTACTATAACATCATATTCCTGAAGCATAAGTTTAAAATTGTTTCACGTGAAACAATTATTTCATTAATTGATATATTGTTTTTAAGTGAATATCTTCTTTCTTAGTCATTATCAGCTTCTTAGACTTTGTTTTATCTGAATATCCTGATAAATGAAGCGTTCCATGAGCCATCACTCTATACAGCTCATTTAAAAATGTTGTTTTCATTTTTACCGCATTCTCTTCAATTCTTTCAATACTTATATAAATATCACCGGAAACAATTTCATTTTCAGAATAATCAAAAGCAATTACATCTGTATAAGTGTCTCTATTTAAATATTTTATATTAATTTCATGTAAATATGAATCACTACAAAAGATGAAACAAAGCATTCCTGCTTTTTTATTCTCACTTTTGATAATAGATTTTACCCAAGCAGAAATAATACTTTTATTTTTTAATCTGAAAGCAGTGTCTTCGAAAAAATAATTTACGGATACTCGCATGAATCCGGATTAAAGAAAATTTTAATTTATGGTATTATTATGAGAAGAGGAAGTTTCTTTAATACCACAATATTTTTTCAATAGATTCATCCTTTCAACAGCTAATTCATGGTTAATGCTGGAAATTTTAAAAATTATTTCAACACGGGAACCATTATCTGTAAAATGAACTTCATCAGCAAGATTCCTGATAAGGAAAATACCTCGTCCTTTTAATTCGTTTGCATCTATATTAAGGTCGGTAGGGTCGGGGATAGTGTTAATGTCAAAACCTTTACCTTCATCTTTTATTACAAATGATAATCCATCGGGTTTTGATGTAAATATTATTTGTACTGTTTTGGAAGAATCTTTTGCATTGCCATGATTCATCGCATTTTCAACCGCTTCGGTTAAGGCAACAAGAATATTTCCAAAATATGTATTATTTATATTAAACTCATCACAAATATCCTCCACAAATTTTTCAACTTTGTGAATATTTTCAGGTAATGAGGTTAATATAAGTTCTAAACGTTCGTTGATCATATTTAAATCCTATTTCACAAAGTTATAAAAATATTCATTCACTTTGTTTTTATAAAAACTTTTTAATGAAGGAGGTATGGTTTTTAATAACTCAACTTCTTTCAACTTTATACTGTTATACTTAAAAAAGTCGGTAGGGTTACTATAATTTTGATTTTTTGCTTCGTTTGATTCTCTTTTTTCGTCCAATTCTCTTTCTTTTTCAGCCTTTTCCGACTCAAGAAGACGTGTTAAAATTTCTTTTTGACGCTCAATTGTTTCCCCGGAAAGTATTTTATTTACTAAATCGGTCTCCGTTTCTTCCATTTTATCCATAAGCTTATTAAGGTTACCGGTATTCGTATTTCCTTCTTCTTTTAACTGTTCGGCTAACTCTTGCAACTGGCGGCGTAATGCTTCCTGTTGGGCGGCTAATTTAGCCAATTGTTCACTCATTGATTTATTCCCATCTTTACCATTTGGATTCGTTCCATTTTTTAAATTTTCCATGGATTTATTTAATTGTTCCTGGAGTTGCCTTATTGATTTAAATGATGGTTTCCCATTTCCTGGTTTTTTACAACTACCCGGTTTTGAACAACTTCCTGATTTTTGCTCCATCATTTGTTTCTGCATAGCGCTTAATGTTTCAGAAAGCATTAAGGCTAAATTATTTATAGATGTCATTGCCGATTGTTGCTTTGATTTTGCTGTACTTGTATTTCGTAGATTTAGTTGAGTTATGGCATTTTTAACATTATCATTTATTTCCGATATTTCCTGGTTTACAAATGATTCAATCTGGCTCTGACGTTTACTTAATGCGAAAAGCGAATCTTCAATCATTTGTATATCATCTTTCAGGTTTTTTTGCTGTTGAATTAAAGTATTGTATTGGGGATCAGAAGTTTTTACTTCGCCAAGCTGATTAATCAAATCTTCCTGATCAAAAGATGCTTTTATTAAATTTTCAAGAATATCGCGTAATGTATTAATATCTTCGCCTTCTTTTTCTTCCTGCATTTCTTCCTGCATTTGCTCCATTTTATCGGCAAGTTCCTGCATTTGCTCAGCTGCATTTTTTTGCGATTCTGAAGCTTTCTTATTTTTATTATTATTCAGGTTATTCATGCTGTTTTGCATTTCCTGCTGAATACTGTTTTCTTCAGTATCTGTTTTTTCAAGATTGTTTGGATTTTCGAGGTTCTCATTCTTTTTTTGCAAACTATCCATATCTTTTCTGACATCCTGAAACTCTTTATTTAATTCACTTTGCTCGTTTTTTAATTGTTCATTCTTATCCGAATTTGCTTTTTCTGTTTTCTGCGATAAATCTTTTTGCTTTTCAGAAAGCTCATTAAGTTTTTCAATGGTTTCATTTAATTGCTTTTCAAATTCAAGTTGCTTGAAAAGCTCCAGGTTACGGTCGAGTTGTTTTTCAAGGTCTTTACTCGAAAGCTTCATTTTATCAAGCATATCGCTTACCTTATCTTTATCCAGTTTATCAAGCATATCCTGAATTTTCTTGAAAAGCTCTTTCATCTCATCGGTCATCAATTCATTAAAAAGCTTATTGAGTTCTTCCTGCTTTTTTAAAAGATCTGTATTGTCCTTTTGATATTGTTCTTCGAGACTACTTTTTTTAAGATTCTCCTTTTGAATAAGGTCAACTTTGTTCTGAAGGTTTTTCTGCAGATCAAGAATATCCTGAAGTTGCTTCTTTTCCTGCCAGGTAAGCGTTTTTTTATCGACCAGGTCCTTGCTGAATTTTTCAATTTGTTTCTGAAGTTTTTTTGCTTCGGTAATTGATTCGGTAAGTTCGTTTTTAATTTGTTCGTTCGATTCCTCTGTCTTTTTTTCAAGTTCTTCCTTTGATGGAAGCTTATATATCAATTTTTGCGAGCGTGTTGATTTGCTACCATTAACTCCATCGTTATCCCATACTTCAAAATAATATTCAAATTCATCACCGGGTTCGGTTGCAATATCACTGAAATCGTAATAAAAATAGAACTCCTGCTGAGTAATAGAATTGTTAATCTTTACTGATTTTATTTCCGATCTTTTTGTTATAAGAGAATCTGCACAATTTAGCTTCCTGTAATTAAATGTAAGCCCACGGAAACCATAATCATCTTTGATCATTCCTTTATAATAACGCTGATTCTTATTAATAGAATCGCTGTATTCAACAACTTTTACAGTAGGATAAGCGTCAGCAATTACATTTATTGAATAAGTTAATGAATCGTTATTCTTCAGGAAATTATTAGCCGGAATAATTGAATAATTCTGACTGTTTTTAAAAACTTCAGTATAAGAAAAACTATTTTCTGATTTATTTTGAGTATTTATAGTTTTATCCTTGAACCGAAGCTTCATTTCTTTGGTATCTCTGGTTAAAAAATGCCATTTAATCTGAGTTCCTTCGGGAATAATCAGATCACCTGTATTTATAAGGGATTCATCCTGTTTATCCAAATAAGAAGGATAAACAAGCGTTACATCAAAATTTAATATGATAGGCTTGGGGATTACTACTATTTCATATTCTTTGGAATAATATTTATCAGCAAATAGCTGAAATTTTTGATCTTTCTGAAGATTCTTGAAATTATAATGAAAGTTAACCGTATTATCTTTTGTAAGCTGGTACTCGTTTCCATTAATTTCAACAAAAACATTTTCGGGAATTTCGTCACCGGTAATTTTTACGCTCAGAAGAAAATCTTCCTGCTGAATTGCCTGCATTGATTTATTCTGTATCGCAAACTGAAAAGGCGCTTCACGTTCAAAGTAAGTTCCATGGTGTATGATCCTGTTAGTAGGCGCAGTAATCAGTCCGGGAGCGGCAATAATCATGAAAAGCAGCAATAACAAAGGAATTCCGGCATACTTTATATACTTCCTGTTTTTTTTCAAATCGATAGCAATAGGAAATGGAACAGGACTTAATTGCTCTATTCTTTGGTTTATACTTGCTTCAATAAGTAAAGTATTATCGGGATTTGAATCAGCAAGGTGCTTAAGTTGCAGAGTATTCAGCAATTTATCCTTGATATCAGAAAAATGTTTTCCAATAATTTCGGCTGCCTGTTCATGCGAAATTATTTTACCGATATGATATAATTTCAATAAAGGAGTAAAAAAATAGTAATATAAAATTCCAAGGTTAATAAAAATGAAAGAATAAAACATAATTGTTCGCATTACTATCCCAAAATGCCCGAAATACTCAAGCATTGTTATAACAATGTAAAAAATAAGAATAGTTGCTATAGAATAAATAGTTCCCTTTATCAGAAAATTCTTATAATATTTCCTGATAAATTCATCGAGTTTACTAATTAATATTTGATAATTACCGGTCAAAAGTTTTTTAATTCAAAAGTTCCACAAATATAACGAATAAGATGGCTCTTTATTAGTACTTTTACAAAAATTAACAACGAATTATGGGGCATAAAAAGAAAACCAAAAACAATCAGAATCCTTTAGTAAACGATATTCTTAAAATTTTCGCCAACAATCCTGATAAATCATACAATTATAAACAACTGGCAAAGCTGTTATCAATTAATGATAAAAGCAATAAACAATTATTAAATGTTTTACTGGAAGATTTATTACGAAAAAATTCGCTAATACAAGAAGAAAGAGGAAAGTTCAGCATCAACCCTGAAATGGTTAAGTTTTATAGTACTGCTAAAACATCCATTATCGGCATTGTTGATATGAAATCGACAGGTAAAGCATTTATTATTTCAGAAGGGGAGGCAGAAGATGTTCTGATTTTCCCGAACAATACCAATAGGGCGCTACATGGCGATACCGTTAAAGTGCATATATTCCCAAAACGAAAAGGACATAAAACGGAAGGTGAAGTAATTGAAATCATCAAAAGGGCAAAAACAAAATTTGTTGGAATACTTGAAGTATCCAATAAATTCGCCTTTGTAGTGCCTGATAATACGAATATGCCTGTTGATATTTTTATTCCACATGAAAACCTGGAAGGTGCAAAAAACGGACAGAAAGTAGTTGTTGAAATTACCGATTGGCCAAGACAGGCAAAAAATCCTTTTGGTAAAATTCTTCATGTACTCGGAGTACCGGGAGAAAATAACGTGGAAATGAATTCTATTCTTGCTGAATTTGGCTTCCCGCTTGAATTTCCAAAGAATGTTCTTAACGATGCCGAAAAAATCCCTTCAGAAATAACGGAAAGTGAAATAAAGAAACGAAGGGATTTCAGAAAAGCTGTTACTATAACCATTGATCCCGAAGACGCAAAAGACTTTGATGACGCGTTATCCATAACCTGGCTACCTAACGGAAATTATGAAGTAGGTGTTCACATAGCAGATGTATCGCATTATGTAAAACCCGGAAGTAGTGTTGATAAGGAAGGTTATGAACGCGGCACGTCAATATACCTGGTCGACAGAACCATTCCCATGTTACCCGAAAAATTATCCAATCAGCTTTGTTCATTGCAGCCACATGTTGATAAACTTAGTTTTTCGGCAGTATTTGAAATGAATGATGATGCAGAAATAATTAATCTATGGTTTGGTAAAACCATTATTAACTCAAATCATCGTTTTAATTATAATGAAGTACAGGAAATCATTGAAAAAGGGGAGGGATTGTTTTCAAAAGAAATTTTAAAGCTTCATCAATTAGCCGGTTTACTAAGGAAAGAACGTTTTAAAAATGGTTCAATAGAATTTGAAACTACTGAAGTAAAATTTAAATTGGATGAAAAAGGAAAACCTTTAAGCGTGTATATAAAGGAGTATAAGGATTCCAACAAACTGATCGAAGATTTTATGTTACTTGCCAATCGTAAAGTTGCTGAAATTATAGGAAAGAAAAAAAATAAAGAATCGGCAAAAACCTTTGTTTACAGGGTACACGACGAACCTAATCCTGAAAAATTAAACACATTCTCAGAATTTGTTTCTAAGCTCGGTTACAAAATGAAAACCACTTCAAGGAAAAGCACCATTGATTCATTTAATAAACTTCTTGAAAACGTTGAAGGAAAAGGCGAGCAAAATATGATCGAGAACCTTGCAATACGCACTATGGCCAAAGCATATTACAGTACTGATAATATCGGGCATTATGGTTTATCATTCGAATATTATTCTCATTTCACTTCACCTATTCGTCGTTATCCTGATCTTATGGTTCACCGTTTATTGTTTGAATATTTGAATGATGGCGCTTCTGCAAAAAAAGATGAATACGAAGAAAAATGCAAGCATTCATCGGACATGGAAAAACTTGCAGCCGATGCAGAACGCGCCTCGGTAAAATATAAACAGGTGGAATTCCTTGTTGACAAAGTAGGACAAGTGTTTGATGGTGTTATTTCGGGTGTGAGTAAATGGGGAATATTTGTTGAAATTAAAGACAATAAATGCGAAGGCATGGTTTCGTTACGCGATATGGAAGATGATTTTTATTATTTAGATGGAGATAATTACTGCGTGATAGGACAACGCAACGGCACCAGATATAAGCTTGGTGATGATGTGAAGATAAAAGTTAAAAGAGCCAACCTTTCAAGAAAACAATTGGATTTTGAATTATGTCAATTGTAAAAATTATTCATTAATGGAAATAAAAAACCCGATGTTCGCAAATAGCGATCAATCGGGTTTTTTTAAAGTAAAAAATTCTTACTTAACTGATTTTGCTAAAGCAGCACCAGCTTTAAATTTAGCTACTTTTTTAGCAGCAATTTTAATTGGTTTTCCGGTTTGAGGATTGCGTCCGGTTCTTGCAGCTCTTTTAGCTATTGAGAAAGATCCGAAACCTACCAGAATAACGCCTTCACCTTTTTTAAGTGATTTGCTGATAGCTGTGATAGTTGCATCTAATGCTTTACCACTGTCTACTTTACTTAATTTTGCTTCTTTAGCAATTGCATCAATTAATTCAGCTTTGTTCATTTTTTTTAATTTTAGTTATTTAAACTTGTTTTAAAAGTTGAATAAAATTAGTAAAAAAAAATAAAGTACCAAAAAAAAATAAAAAAAAATTATAAAAAAATCTCTCCGTTTAGAGCCATTCATCGCAAAAAAGGAGAAATTACTAAAAACAAAATCATCTAAAACTATTGATTTTACTGGATATTTATTAAATGAAACGATGGGAATAACATTGTTAGCAACTAGTTGAAAAAAAATAAAAAAAGGGCATTTTAAAAAATACCCTTTCTCAATTTTATGAAAACAATATTAAATTAAATTCAGTCTGCTGAAAAGTTCTTTGCGATAGAGCCCGCCAATAGGGATAACTTTCATTTTTCCTTCAATAACCAAATCAGGATATTTTATTGAAAATATTTTGTCGAGACGAACAATAAAGGAACGATGCACCCTTACAAATTCTTTTGCAGGAAGAATGCGCATCATTTCTTTCATAGTTGTATGTGTTGTATAAATATTATCAGATGTATTTATAACCACATAATCTTTTAAAGCTTCAACAAAGAAAACATCTTCAAATTTGATTTTATTGAGCCTATAATCGGCGCGAACAAAAATGCTGTCTTTTGATTCTTTATTTTCAACAATGGAATGGAAAAGGTCTCTTTCGCGTTTAACCTGCGAATCCTTTTCATGCTTATACATTGCGATTTCAATCGTGGTTTGTAATTCTTTTTCTTTAAAAGGTTTGATTATATAACCATAAGGTTCGGCAACTTTTGCTTTGCTTAAAGTGTTATCATCAGCATAGGCAGTTAAAAAGATAACGGGGATGTCGTAATTTTCGCGAATTGCATTTGCAGCTTCAACTCCATTCATATCCCCCTTAAGCATGATGTCCATTAAAATAAGGTCAGGACGTGATTGCTCCACTTCCTCAATTGCTTTTTCGCCAGAAGCAACAACGGTTGGAACGATATAACCCAGTTTCTTTAAACTATTCTGTATATCCTTTGCGACTATGCTCTCATCTTCTACGACTAAGATTTTAAGTTTTGCCATAACTTGTATATTTTTTAAGATTAAAGTTTAAAATTAATAATAAATTTTAAATAATAGGCAATTTATAAAAAAAATTAATAGCTTAAATATTATTTTACAAAGTTAATATTTTTCCTTTAATATCGTTATGTTGTATCATTGGATTAAAATATTCATGTATAATATTTTTTATTCTTCGGTATTTTCTTCTGTTGGTGGTTTAATTTTAACGCCATCATATTTTATCTCAATACCATTTTTATAAGTTGTTGTAAGAAATAAGGTACCTGTATTATCATACTTAAACCAATCGCCTTCCCGTTTTCCCATAATATAATAACCTTCTTCTTTAATATTACCGTTCTCCCAATAATATACCTGCTTACCATTAGGATTATCGTCAAGGAAACTACCTATAAAAAATGGATTTCCATTATCATAAGTATATTTCCATTCTCCATCACGTACACCGCTTTTGTAAGAACCTTCCATTACAATATCGCCTTCATGATAATACCAGGGACCTTCTTCCAAATCATCAACGTATTCTCCTTTTGCAACAATTGTCCCGGAATCGGTATATTCAACAGACACGCCATTTCTTAACCCATCAATATAATTTTCTTCGCGAAGAACATTTCCGTTATCATAAAACCATTTCCATTCCCCATCGGATTTTTCATTTTTTAAAAATGTTCCTTCTTGTTCAAGTTTTCCATTTTTATAATAATATTTCCACGGACCTATTCTTTGATCATTCAGGTATTTCCCAACGCCTTTAAGTTCGCCTGTTTCAAAATATTCTTTCCAATCACCTTGTTTATACCCATTATTATCAACAATCCCATCGCCAACAACAGCGCCACTTTTATAAATTTTTGAAGATTCCACATTACCTTCAGGTGTAAATATCCTGGTTATTCCTTCAGGAATATTATTTTTATAACTGCCTTTTTTCTTTATTTTTCCATCGGGATAGTATTCCGTTTTAATATCGAGCCTGCTTACTTCAGAAGCGTCAACCTGTATTTCTCCATTTATATATTTTGAAATATTTTTTAAATTTCCATCTGAAAAATAATCTTTAAAATATCCATCTTTTACTCCATATTTATAATATCCTTCTGATTTTATAAAACCATTAGGATAAAAATCCACCCATTTTCCATGTTTTAAAGAATCATTTACATAACGGTTTACTTTTTCTTTACTTATCATATAACCATTCTTGTATTCGTAAAGAGCAATAATAGTACTGTCTTTAGAATATTCAATCGCTAATCCCTGCTCTCTTCCTTTTACAAAATTCACTGATAAACGAATTTTACCATTAGGATAATAGTAAGTGGTAAAGCCTTGTTTAATATCATTCACAAAATTTTCTGCAATAATTTCACTCGAAGAATAGGTGGTTTTAATCCCATTCTTTTTACCAAGTTTATAATTTATTTCAAGAACAATTTTTCCGCTATCATTATAAAATTTCCAAGTGCTGTCGAGTTCAAATTTTTTCCTGTTACCTTCACTTTTCATCAACCCGTTTTCATAATAAGTTTTCCAGTATCCATTAGGTTTTCCGTTAACCATATATCCTTCGCTTGATATTTTTCCATTATCATAACGAAATACAGTAAACGTACCTTTACCTGTAGTATCTTTTTGTGAGAAACTTAATAAAGGAAATAAAAATAATATGAGTAATAATTTATTTTTCATTATCACAAATGTATATTTTATTTTGAAAGTTCAAGCATTTTTAAAACCGGTATTCTTGCTTTATCCATTAATTCTTCCGGTAAAATAATTTCAGGTTGTTCATATTTCATGCAGATATAAAGTTTTTCCAAAGTATTTTTTTTCATGTGCGGACAATCATTACATGAACAGGTTTCATCATTTGAAACAATTATAAATTCTTTTTCCGGTGATTCTTTTTTCATCTGATGAATTATTCCGGTTTCTGTTGCAACTATAAATTTATTTGATTCATTTGTTTTTGTATAATTTAATAATGCAGTTGTAGAACCAATAAAATCAGCTATTTCAAGTATTGTTGCTTTACATTCTGGATGTGCAATAATTTTTGCACCAGGATTTTCTTTCTTTAAATTCAATACTCTTTCAACAGTAAGAATATCGTGTACTTCGCATGTTCCATTCCACAGAACCATATTTCTTCCTGTAATATTATTTATATATGAACCTAAATTTTTATCAGGACAAAAAACAATTTTTTGATCTTTTGGAATTTTTTCAATTATCTTAACTGCATTTCCAGAAGTACAAATAATATCCGACATTGCTTTAACTTCAGCAGAACAATTTATGTAAGAAATCACTAAATGATTAGGATAAGATTTTAAAAACTCTTTTAAATCTTCCGGCTTACATGAATCGGCTAAAGAACATCCTGCAGTTAAATCGGGTAAAACAACTTTTTTATCCGGGTTTAAAATTTTTGCAGTTTCGGCCATAAAATGCACGCCGGCAAAAACAATCAACTCAGCATCATTTTCCTGGGCTTTTTTTGACAAAGCATAGCTGTCGCCAATAAAATCAGCTATATCCTGAATTTCCGGAACCTGGTAATAGTGAGCGAGTATAATCGCATTTTTTTCTTTTTTGATTTTTTTAATTTCGTTGCGAATATCTAAATTTTTATCAATGTCAATATTCAAGTATCCTATTTTATTTATTGAATTCATAAAAAGTATTATAATTAAGTTTTATATATTTTATGTTATATTAATATACCTGTTAGTTATGTTGAAAAAATATTTTTAAAAAATTGATAGAATATTTTATTAAAACATATTAACAAATTTAATAAAAATAGAATTATTTAAATAATTCATTTTTAATATTTTGATATTTTATTAACAATGATGTAAAAATTAATAAGTTTAATAAATAACAGAAAAAAAATTAAAAATAGCTGTTAGAATTTTGTTTGATTTATATAAAAAGATTTTAAAACTAAATTTGATTTATTCATGAAAAAAAATAAGAGAATAAAAAAACAGATTTCAAACCTTTTTAATTTTTTAATTAATAACAAAGTTATAATGTTATTAACAAATATAATGTGAAAAAGTATTAAATACTGTAAAATAAACCGATTATGTAATATATACGGATAAAACAGATATTAATAAAGAATGTTTAATAAATTGTAAAAGAAACAAATATAGTGAGTACAGAATATTGGTATTTTTGTTTTGATTTTTAATTATTAACAAATATGGAAAAAATAAAAGAGATTGCAATAGGCAGCGATCATGCAGGATTTATTTATAAAGAAAAAATAATTGAATTCTTAAAAGGACAAGGATATCTGGTAAATGATTTGGGATGTTATTCAGAAGCAAGTGTTGATTATCCTGATTTTGTACATCCTGTAGCAATAATAGTTGAAGAGAATGTTAATACAAAAGGAATACTTATTTGTGGCAGCGGTAATGGTGTATGTATGACAGCCAATAAACATCAGAGCATACGAGCAGCATTATGCTGGAACGAAGAATTAGCAAAGCTTTCAAGGTTGCATAATGATGCTAATATAATATGTATTCCTGCCCGGTTCATTGATTTAGATTTAGCATTAAAGATGATTAATATTTTTCTTACTACTGATTTTGAAGGAGGAAGACATTTTAACAGGGTGAAAAAAATACCTTGTTAAATAGATACCTATTATTAATTGAGTAATTTTGCATACATATAGAAAGAATAAAAAAAATGTCAGATAAATATTTGAAATTTTTAAAAGATAGTGAAGAGAAGGCTTTTGATAAAAAGCACCGAAACATTATTAATTTCAATATTTCCAAATACGATACCGCAGTAGCAAAAGGGAAACTCCAATATCATGATATTGAATTAGCAAAAAAAAGAGCAGCACACATTAAGCATAAAGCTATAAATAGTTTGGATGAATACCTTGTTGAATTTGAAGCAAATTTTATATTGCGCGGAGGGAAGATAATTTGGGCAGACACACAGGAAGAAGCAATAACTGAGATTATCAAAGTTTTAAAAAAATACGATGCAAGACATGTAGTAAAATCGAAATCGATGATTACCGAAGAGATTGAGCTAAACAACCATTTGCAATCGCAGCACATTGAATCGCTTGAAACAGATTTAGGTGAATACATAGTACAATTAGCCGGTGAAAAGCCTTATCATATTATTACTCCGGCAATGCATAAATCGAAAGAAGATATTTCGGAATTATTTTTTCAGAAATTCGGATTCGGGAAAGAACATTCAGCAGAAGAGCTTACAGAGTTTGTAAGAAAATTATTGCGTGAAAAATTTGTTGGAGCCGATGTTGGAATAACAGGTGCTAACTTTCTTATTGCCGATATGGGCGCAATTGCCGTTACCGAGAATGAAGGCAATGCTTTGATGACGGTATCATTCCCAAAAGTTCATATTGCAATTTGCGGAGTTGAAAAAATTATTCCTTCTTTAAAAGATCTGGATTTATTCTGGCCGTTGCTTGCAACGCATGGAACAGGACAAAACGTTACAGCATACAACTCAATAATTTTCGGACCTAAGCAGGAAGGCGAAAGCGATGGGCCCGATGAAATGTATCTTGTAATATTGAACAACGGACGCGATAATGTTCTAGCGCTTGACGAACAACGCCGGGCTATGTCCTGTATCAAATGCGGAGCTTGCCTGAATGCTTGTCCTGTATATAAGAATATTGGAGGTTACACGTATAACACCACTTATAGTGGTCCTATAGGTTCGGTTATTACTCCGCATATGCGAGGGAAAGAAGAATTCAAGCATCTGAGTTATGCTTCATCACTTTGTGGAAAATGCAGCGAAATATGCCCGGTTATGATTAATCTTCACAAACTTTTATTGTATAACAGGAGAGATTTTGTGAAAGAAAAATATGTTACCAGTTCTGAAAAAACAGTTATGTATTTTTGGAAGAAAGCCATGATGAGTCGTAAGTTAGTTGAGATGGCTACACCGGGAATGAAAAATTTATTACTGAAAAACTTTTTCGCAAAATCGTGGGGACCAAGAAGGACACTACCTGCAATAAGTCCGAAATCATTTAACAGGCTTTGGAAAGAACAACGAAGCCATAAATAATTTTATATTTTTCTATGAAAATATTGTTTATACAAACCGGCGGGACAATTGATAAAGATTATCCTCAAGGCCCCGGGGCTTATGCTTTTCAAATACTTGAACCGGCTGTAAAAAATATTTTGGAAAAAATAAATCCCACATTTGAATACAAAATAATATCGATGTTTCGCAAGGATAGCAACGATATTACCGATAACGACAGAAAAAAATTATCAGACTTTTGTAAAAAAACAACTTTCGAAAAAATAATTATAACTCACGGAACCGACACTATTATTGAAACAGCGAAGTTTTTGTCTGTTATAAAAAATAAAACTATAATTCTTACCGGGGCATTTCGTCCGGAAAAATTAAAAATATCGGATGCCGATTTTAATATTGGTTTTGCATTAGGTGCGCTGAATAATGCGCCAAACGGGGTTTATATAGCTATGCAGGGGAAATTATTTTTAAACGATAATGTTGTCAGAAATAAAAATGGTGTTTATGAAGAAAGAAAGAGAAACAGGAAATAAATTCAAACCTTCGGGAGAAAGAGATTTTAAAAAGCCTTTCAGAAGAAAAGAAAAAAAATCTTCAGGTAGCGTTAAAAAATCAGAAGACTCAGATTTGGTTCGTTTGAATAAATATATTGCCAATGCAGGTATTTGCTCAAGGCGTGAAGCCGATACACTTATCGAAAGTGGCGCTGTTTCAGTGAATGGGAAAATTGTAACACAACTAGGGACAAAAGTCTCAAAAGATGATGTTGTGCAGTTTGGCGGAGAGACTTTGAAACGTGAAAGAATGGTTTATGTTTTATTGAATAAGCCTAAAGATTATATCACAACACTTGATGACCCCGAAGGAAGAAAAACAGTAATGGCTTTGGTGCAAAGAGCATGTAAAGAGCGTATATATCCTGTAGGCCGTCTCGACAGGGCTACAACAGGTTTGTTGCTTTTGACCAATGACGGCGAAATGGCGAAAAAACTGATGCATCCCAAACATGGTGTCAAAAAAATATATCACGTAGAAGTGGATAAAAATTTCCAACCGGCCGATTTTGAAAAAATCAGTAAAGGAATTGAACTGGAAGACGGCATTGCCTACGTTGATGAGATTGCCTATGATGGCGATGGTTCTGACAAAAAAAGCTTAGGTGTTGAATTGCACATCGGAAAAAACAGGATCGTAAGAAGAATTTTTGAAAGCCTGGGTTATAGGGTTGTAAAGCTCGACAGGGTATATTATGCAGGCTTGACAAAAAAAGATTTGCCACGCGGTAAATGGCGTTTTCTTTCGCAAATGGAAATAAATATGTTGAAAATGATTTCTTAAAATATAATTTTTCCCTTTATAAATCCGTTATAGCATTTAATGGAAACTACACCCGAAATACAAAAACCTGAAAAGAAAAATAAAGCATGGAGAATAATTAAAAAAATCCTTCTCACAATAGTTATCTTATTTTTACTTTTAATTGGCACAGCGGTAACGATACTTTATTTCTATGAAGATTCGATCAAAAAAATTATTGTCGACAATATCAACAAACAATTAAATACCGAAATCCAGGTAAAAGAAATTGATCTTACGTTGTTTAAAAAATTCCCTAATGTTTCATTGGTGTTTACAGATGTAATAGCTAAAGATGCCATAAAATCTACTAATAAAGGCAATCTCCTGAAAGCTAAAAATGTTTATTTGCAATTCAGTTTCTGGGACTTATGGTATAAAAATTATAAGATAAAAAAGATAGAAGCCGAAAATGGAATTATAAACATTGTTACTTATAAAGATGGTTCTGTAAACTATCATTTCTGGAAAAACGATACTACGGCAAAAAGCGAATCATTCTCGTTCGATTTACAAAAAGTAATTTTGAAAAACATGGCTATCCGCTACTGCGATTTCAAACTGAACCAGAATTATATGGGTGCTACCAACAACCTGGTTTTGAGCGGAAAATTCAGCAGCGATAAATTTACCATGTTTGCCAATGGTAACATGCTGATGAATTATGTAAACATTTCGGGAATTAAGTTCATCCCGGGGAAAAACATAAATATCAGTCTGAAGCTTGATGTTGACCAAAGTACCGATGTTTACAAATTTACGGATAGTAAACTATTGATGGGCAACATGAGTTTTGATGTAAACGGTAATGTGATAAACAGCGAAAATAAAGGCTTTGTGAATTTATCAGTAACAGGAGCCAAAACAGAACTGCAATCGTTCATAAAAGAGCTGCCTTATGAATACCGCAAATATTTTGAGAAGTATAAAGTTGAAGGTGATTTTTATTTTAACACTAACATTAAAGGTTCGTACTTAGGCGAAAGTTTTCCGGGAGTTAAAGTTTCGTTTGGAATAAAAAATGGGAATATCATTTTAAAAGAATCAGATATTGCGCTTAAGAATGTTAATATGTCGGGGACTTATTCTAGCGGAGCCTCATCAAGCCTTGTAAATTCGGAATTGAATATCAATAATTTCTCTTCAACATTGAAATCGGGAAATATAAAAGGCAATATCAAAATCAAAAACTTTTTAAAACCCGAGATCGAAATGCTGGTTGATGCCAATATGGATTTGCAGGAAATGCAGGAATTCCTGAAGGTTGATACTATCACTTCATTAAAAGGAAAAGTTAATATGAGCGCATCGTTCAAAGGAAAAGTAAATTCAGAAAAAGGTTTTGAAGTAAAAGACTTTATTGCCAGCAACGCCGAAGGAAAGCTTACTGTAACCGGTGGCGAACTTTCAATAAAAAATGACCCGCGTAATTATAAGAATATTGAAGGAAAATTTGAGTTCAGTAATAATGATATTATTGTTAACGAGCTCAACATGCTCATCAATCAAAGTGATTTCAAACTGAAAGGATATTTTAAAAATTTATTATCGTTTATTTTTCTCGATGATCAAAAACTTTTGATTGATGCAAATTTAGTTTCCGAAAAAACGGAACTCGACGATTTGCTTCAATACGGCACTTCGAGTGATACAAGCTATCGCCTTGTATTCCCCGAAAAAATAGAATGCAAGCTGGATATAGATATCAACAAACTTACATTCAGAAAATTTACCGCCACAAATATTTCAGGAAAAGTAAAGTTGAAAAACAAACAATTGCATGCCGACCCGCTTGAATTCAATTCGGTGGATGGCAGTGTTGACGGGGAAGTACTGGTTGACGGTTCGCAGAAAGGGCAATTACTTATCAGTTGCGAAGCTGAACTGAAAGATATGAACATTAAAAAACTTTTTTATGAGTTTGGAAATTTCGGGCAGAACAGTATGAAGGATGAAAACCTTGAAGGAACTGCCACTGCCGATGTTCGCTTTGCAGGTGTATGGAGCGATTACCTGAAACCGGTAATGGATAAGATGTATGCCAAATCGGATATTGTGATTGAAAAAGGACGATTGCTGAATTATGCGCCAATGCAGGGTTTGTCGCGATTCTTAAAAATGAGCGATCTGAATGATGTAAAATTTTCAACGCTTCATAACCAGATTGAAATTAAAAACAGGACCATTCATATTCCCGCAATGGAAATAAAATCGAGCGCTATTGATATTATCGCTTCGGGCGAACATACTTTTGATAATGTGATTAATTATCACATTCAGGTAAAACTCTCTGATATAATGGCGCAGAAAGCCAAAAAAGCAAAACCCGAAAACGAAGAATTTGGAGTTGTTGAAGATGATGGGCTGGGAAAAACTTCTTTATTTATTTTAGTTACCGGAACGGTTGATAATCCCGTGTATAAATACGATGGCAAGGGTGTGAAAGCAAAGATTGTTGTAAATTATGTTAAAGAAAAAGAAAACCTAAAATCCATACTGAATGAGGAATTCGGCTGGTTTAAAAAAGATTCTGCCGTTATAAAAAACAAAGAAGAAAATAAAAACAAGCCCGAACTAAAACCCAAGAAAAATAAAAATGAAAGCAACCTTGAAAAGCAAGAGAACGGAAATTTCGTTATTGAATGGGATGAGGATAGTCCCGGAAAGGGGGATTAGTAGCAAGACACAAGTAGTAAGTCGTAAGATTCAAGTCTTAAATCGTAAGAGAATTTTTGCGGCTTAGCGTTCGCTGCTATGAACCATTTGAGAAATTAATAGAGATCGTTTATAAAATTGACTAATTTATTCTTTATCTTTTTTATCTTCTTTAAGCATTTTTCTATGTCCTTCTTTCAATTCTTTTTTTACGTCAGAAAGGCGTTTTTCTATAGGCAAATTTTCAGGATTTTTCCCAACATTTTTTTGAATAATTTCTCTAACCTCTCTTCCAACTTGAAAATGTGTTTGTTCTAAATTCGATTGACCAGTAATTCCTTTATTTTTAATTCTTTCTTCTGCTTGTGTAACTCTAAATAAGTTCGCGGCTAATTCAGTTCGTCCCATATAATCCATTAATTTTCCTTTTTTAACTCCACGTTTTTTTTCTAGTTGCCAAGAAGGCATATTATACATTCCTACATATCCTGCATTTTGAAATTTGGCAAAATTTTCTATACCAAATTCTTTTACTACCGAAGCTAAAGATTTATTGCCTTCAGTTAATTCCTCTCTAATTAATAATCTTTCAATTTGGTCATTATTTTGAATATAGAGCTCAAATTTTCTTGTTTGCTGAGCAAAATATACTTGTGCTTGAGCGACCTCAACTTTTTTAGGATCGCCATTCATTACTGCAATATAACAAGCAAATCTTGTTAATTTAAAATCTTGCTTTTTTTGTCCATCAATTTCTCTCTGAAAAGCAATTATATTTTCGTAATGAGGAATATTTAATGAAACAAAAGCTTTTGTTGCTCTATCCAATACATTTTGAAAAGACTTCATATCTTTATAGCCGAGCATCATCATTAAGTCTGATGCCCACCAATATGTAGTTCCATTCTCGTTTTTAAAGTCTTCGAATGATAATAAATTACCACTTGTGTTTTGTATATCGTTCATTTGAAATGAGTAATTAAGAAATCAAATTTACAAAAAATATTATAATTAAGTGGAAACAGTTGATATATAAATGTATAATTTTTTTAAACACTATTTATTTTTTCCCACGTCAATTACTTTCAAATCTATTTTATCAAGCAATTTATAAACAGGATAAGGGTTGTAGCTGTCGCCCCATTGCGGAACCAAGTATTTATCAAAATAATTCCAATACACCATGCCATCTTCCACCTGTGGCTCTAATAGGTAGGCTGCAATATTTGCTAGTGGCTGCGCGGTACGTACAACATAAGTTCCGGCATTAAAAAATATATTTTCCATTTTTGTGTTGCCGGTCATGGTGTTGGTGTAATGTCCCTGGTTCAGTCGTGGCGAGGGTTTTAAGTCGCTTATCACAAACGATTCAACATTTAATGTACATGTGTCTTTCAGCTTTTCAATCTTAATTCCATGCAACAAAAGCAAATCGATGCAATCCCTGTCAAACGTGTTAATGATATATGCATACGGAAATTTTACACTTGTCTTCGGGAAATATTCTGCAAGATAAGGAACAGTAACAGTTCGCTTGCGGTCGGTTTTTATGTAAGGCATATAGCTATTTTCGTTATAACCCGAATCAACTTCAAATGCTTTGATGGTAATTTTTTCGGGAGTAGGCAGGCAGTTGAAGGTAACAGCAAACGAATCGGTTTTCAATGGATTCAATCCGCGCTGAATTATTTTTGCATCCGAAGAATCGATAAGCATGTTGATGGCTTTGCTGTTTGCCGCAACATAATCAAGTATCGACCACAACAAATTATAACAACCATACACTCTTGTTTTGAAATCGGCATAAACATAATTTTCATTTAATATCGAAAGACGGTTTCGCAAGCCAACATAGTTTGTCAGGTATCTTGGTTCAAAAGCGTACGATACCCATCCTTTTTCGAGGCGCATCAAATCTACAAATTCGCCATAGAAACAATTTTCAGTTGCGTATTTTTTATTCAGAGTTTTCGAAACAGCGGGCATCATTTTATCGCGCATGAAATTAATAAGAGTCCTGTCGGTATTGGCATTCATCATCCATGTGAAAGTTACAGGCTCTTCGTGGTACGAACCGTTGGTAGTGTGACAGTCAACAAATACAGCGGGGTCCCATTTATTTAAAACAGTTGTCAGTAATGCCTGCATTTCTGGCGATTCAGCTTTTAATGCATCGCGGTTAATGTCGAGCATTTGTCCGTTATATCTTATTCCAACACCATTCTTCGGTCCGTTCTGACTCTTTCGGTTTTTAGTACTTATTTTTTGATTTCCATCGGGATTAAAATTCGGACAGATAAGCAAAACAATATTTTTAAAAATTTCTTCGTTTTTCTTTTCAAGTAAATCACGCGCCAGCATTAATGTTGCTTCTTTTCCTTCCACTTCGCCGGCATGAATATTCGCCTGGATATAAACCACGGTTCGCCCGTCCTTCACAAACTTGTTATCTTTTACAACAGGCAATGGGTTTGCAATTACAAGCAAAGGCACTTCATAATCTTCGGTTGATGTGATGAATTTTTCTACAGAAATATTTTTCGAAATTGTTTTCAGTTGTTCGATGAATGAAATCACATCTTCATTCTTCGATGTAGATTCGAAGTTTGTTTTTTCAGCAATTGTTTGAAGCTTAACTTGTGCCTGCGCAGAGTACATGATAAATACAAAACTTATCAGAAAGAAATATTTTGTTTTCATATTGATGGTAAATTTTTATTTTTTTTCTTCTTCAATGATATCATATTTTTCAGCGAAGATGGTAATAACCGAAATATAATTTTTATGAGTTTGCTCCATTTTAGTTTTTAATTTTTGAATATCTTTTTTTGATAAACTATCGGCAATCCCAGCTTTCTTCTTACCGTTAACCCATGCACTGTCTTTACAGGGAGTATGGTCGATATGGCATAATAAATTTTTATCATTTTCCATTTTATCCATTTCGGGTTGTTCAATACGGAATTCTTTAACAATGCCGAAAATTCTTACTCTTTTATTATAAAGAGAGTCGTTGAAACTAGTTGATGAATCCTGTGGAACAATTTTAATGATTGCACCACTTTCGGTTTTTAATTTCATTTTCTTTCCGTCAACACCGCATATATGGATAATTAAACCTTCAGTTTCAACTTTTTTATTTTCATAGAAGCTGATATTTTTAATCAAACTGTCAGCGTGAACTTTATTAATTTGAGCAAAAACCTTTGTATTGCTTATGTTTAAAAGGAAAACAAATATTACTGATAGTTGTATTTTTTTAGTCATCATTGATTTTTTATTATTGAAATTTTTAATAATTCAAAGTTTTCAAATGTAGTTTTTTTCAATAAAGGAAAAAGAAAATATTTTTCTTTTTTATATCCTCTGCCTTTTCTTCGAAATGTTCAGACTGATGGCAGGCAGTCCTCGCTGGAAATTGAAACTTCAAAAGTCGCAACCCAGAAGCATGTAAAGACTTTTGAGGGTTTCCTGCGCGATAAATCAATCATTTTATTAATTTTGCGCATTATTTAATAATAACAAAGTTTTTAAAATGAGTTCAGAAAAAAAATACAAACGATACACAGTTACTTCTGCTTTGCCTTATGCCAATGGCCCGGTACATATAGGTCACTTGGCCGGAGTATATGTGCCTGCCGATATTTATGTGCGTTACCTGCGTTCAAAAGGTGAAGATGTTTTATTCATCGGTGGTTCTGATGAACATGGTGTACCCATTACCATTAAAGCAAAGCAGGAAGGTGTTACTCCGCAACAGATAGTTGACAAATATCATAACATCATAAAAAAATCGTTTGAAGAATTAGGAATCTCATTCGATATTTATTCGCGTACTTCAAATAAAGTTCATCATGAAACGGCTTCTGAATTTTTCACAACTCTTTACGAAAAAGGCGAATTTATTGAGAAGACATCGGAACAGCTTTATGATGAAGAGCACAAACAATTTCTTGCCGACCGTTATGTTACGGGAACTTGCCCACATTGTAATAACGACAGGGCTTACGGCGACCAGTGCGAAAAATGCGGAACATCGTTGAATGCAACAGATTTGATAAACCCAAAATCGGTATTAAGCGGGAACGTGCCTGTACTAAAGGAAACCAAGCATTGGTATTTGCAACTCGATAAGTACGAACCCTGGCTGAGGCAATGGATTCTGGAAGAACATAAGGAATGGAAAACAAATGTTTACGGTCAGTGTAAATCGTGGATTGACCAGGGATTGCAGCCACGTGCTGTTACCCGCGACCTCGACTGGGGTGTAAAAGTTCCATTGAAAGAAGCCGAAGGAAAAGTTTTATATGTCTGGTTCGACGCGCCAATAGGATATATCAGCGCAACCAAAGAATGGGCTACAGAGAAAAAGAAAAACTGGGAAATATACTGGAAAGATAAAGAAACAAGATTGATTCATTTTATCGGAAAAGATAATATTGTTTTTCATTGTATCGTTTTCCCTTCAATGCTTCATGCAGAAGGGACTTATCTTGTTCCTGATAATGTTCCGGCTAATGAATTTTTAAATCTTGAAGGAGATAAAATTTCTACATCACGCAACTGGGCAGTGTGGCTTCATGAGTATTTACAGGAGTTCCAGGGCAAGCAGGATGTATTGCGTTATGTACTTTGTTCAAATGCTCCCGAAACAAAAGACAATGATTTTACCTGGCGCGATTTTCAGTTAAAGAATAACAGCGAATTGGTTGCTATTCTGGGGAATTTTGTAAACCGCACCATGGTTCTTACACATAAATATTTTAATGGTGAAATTCCGGCAATATCAACAATCACAGATGTTGACAAAGAAACATTAAATGAACTTTCAAAATTTCCGGAACGTATTTCTGCAAGTCTTGAAAGTTATCGTTTCCGTGAAGCGCTGAATGAAATGATGAATCTTGCACGTTTGGGAAATAAATATCTCGCCGACAGCGAGCCATGGAAAATATTTGCAACAGACCCGGAAAGGGTGAAAACAATTCTGAATATTTCATTACAGATCTGTGCAAACCTTTCGATAGTAATGGAACCTTTCCTTCCTTTCTCGGCCGATAAATTAGGCAGCATGCTTAATTTCCCAAAACTGAAATGGAACGATGCCGGTAAACCCGATTTACTTAAAGCAGGCTTCAGAATTGGCAAGGCAGAATTGCTTTATGAAAAAATAGAAGATGAAGCAATTGCATTACAGGTAAAGAAACTTCAGGATACGAAGATTGCAAATGAATCGAAAGAAAAACCTGTAGCTCCTGCAAAACCCGATATTTCATATGAAGATTTTGCAAAGCTCGACATTCGCACAGGAACTATCCTTGCAGCAGAAAAAGTTCCGAAGACGGATAAACTTTTAAAACTTGTTGTTGATACCGGAATTGATAAACGTACAGTAGTTTCGGGTATTGCAGCGAATTACGAACCCGAAAAAATTATCGGGCAGAAAGTAACAATATTGGTAAACCTAGAGCCCAAAATGCTTCGCGGAATTAAATCGCAGGGAATGATACTTATGGCCGAAAACGCAAAAGGAGAATTGTGTTTTGTACATCAGGAAAAGGATTTTGAAAATGGGAGTTGTATAAAATAATTTGGAAAAACAACGAGGGCGGCTCTGCAAATGCAGAGCCGCCCTCGTTTTGTAGCCCCACCAGGAATCGAACCTGGATTTAAAGTTTAGGAAACTTCCGTTCTATCCATTGAACTACAGGGCCAAAATTATTTTACAAAATTACACAAAATTAAATTTATATTGAAATTACTTTTTTCAAATATCTTCTTCCTGTAGCTGTTTTAAAATATTTTTCCCTTTTAACAGCATTTTCAAGTGTTTCAAAAGATTCATAATAAATAATTTCCCAAGGAATGAAAGGTTTTGTAGAAAATATTTTTCCTGAATTATGCTCTTTAAGTCTTTGCTCTAAATCTTGGCAGTGTCCTTTATAAAATCTGTGAAATTTTTTACTATATAAGACGTAAGAATAAAACATTGATAGAATTTTAGGAAACTTCCGTTCCCCGCCCGAACGACTGACGTGTTCAGTCGGGCGGGTATCCATTGAACTACAGGGTCAGCAGTGCAAAGATAAAAAAATATTTTATTGTAATAAAGTAAACATGAGGTATTCTTGGGTATTTATTAAGTTGGTAAGGATAAAAAAATATAAATTTGTAAAATGAATTATACAAAAAAACATATAATATTATTTTTTATTTTATTCATTACATTATCCTTAAATTTTTGTACTGCGCAGAATACATCGAAACCGGATTGTAAAATTTATTTAAATTTTTCAAACTATTCTTTTGAAATTACCGAAGGCTTTTCGCAGTTATATGATATAAGTTCTCGCTACGGAATATTATCACAGGAATGCAATTCATTTTTGAATTTTATATTTACAAACCCCGTGTTAAGCAATATCCTCTTTCCTAAAGAAATTGATAAATGCAATATTTATTACAAAGAATTTTTTAACCGCTGTCGTTGCGATTCTACTTCAAGAATAGATATATATTTACCATCTGGGAAAAAGCAGGAGATAAAAATAAAAGAATTTGATAAAGATTTGTTTGACATCTCATTATTAGAAATTCGTGATAGCGCTTTAAATGCATTAAATAAAGCTTTTCCAAAATACAAAATAAAAATAGATGTTTCATCAACACCCAGAATGCTTGATGAACAAAAAAAATATTTCAGAAAAGGCGCAAGTAAAACTTTATTATCAACACATCTGATAGGAGCTGCAGCCGATTTTAAAATATTTTTTAATGGAAGATTAATTGATCCGAAGAAAAATTCAAGAGGACTTTTTAGTAGCATAGTACCCTATCAGATTTTAGGTAAGTATATTATTGATAAAGGTTATTTCTGGGGAATAACATGGGATCCGGGGCATATGCAGCTAAAAAGAAAATTGGAAAATATCCTTATCGAATACCCGGAATTACAAAATAATGGAAACCTTATTACTTCATATTATAATATCGTTAAACTCGATAGTATACCTTTAAAATATAAACCTGTGATAGAAATCATGGATGAAAAATTTGGAATAAACGAAGTTAGAAAATACGATTACACTCAGCCCTGGGTTGAGGATACTTTGCTTCAGCCAATCGAAATAGACAAACTATTAAAAAATTAATATTAACATTTTTAACAAAATAGTTTTAAAAAAAGCATTTCAAATCTTGATGCTGATAATTGCATTAGCTATATTTGTTGTTCCCAAACATGCATGAAAACTTATATTGGTAAAATATTATTTGTTATTTCATTTCTATTATCAGGATTTCTAAAAGTACATTCTCAATGTCCTGTTGTTATTAACGAAGTAATGGTCTCGCCAACCGGGGGCATTAATGAAAATTGTTTTTATAATGCTGATACACTCAATGGTGGCAATCCTAATTTAGGTTTAGAGTGGATTGAATTATACAACGCAAATCCCTGCGATTCATTTGATATATCCTGTTATATGATAGCTTTTGAAACATCAAGCGGAACGGGGCAAAATTATGGTTCTTTTAAATTATTTGGTGTTATACCACCTAATGGACATTTTCTGATTGGAGGAAGCAATGTTCCAAATGCAGATATAAACACATCTTTAATAAATGCGTTACATTGTTCCAGTAAAAAATGGTGTTTAAATGACAGCGCCGGTTGGATAGGATTTTATGATATCAATAGTTTTCCAATTGATGCTGTTTACTGGAATATTGGCGGAACAGCTGCTGATTTATATACCTGGCCACAGTATACGTCGGATATAGAAACTCCGATGCCTTATTGTTCATGCTGTACTTCATCTTATTTTGAAAATCCCGGAACTTTTGCTGTTGCTGAGTATGCGGGAAATGTTATTCCTAACAGTTCAATTACATTTGCCCGTATTACCGATGGAAATCCTGTGTGGGGGTTTGGACCTGTAGACGGAACTCCTAATAATTGTAATGGCGGATCTTGTAATTCAGTATCTATTGGATTTACTTTAAACCCTCCAACTTGTGTTGGTGGTAATAATGGTTCGGTTTCAGTTAACATGGGTACAACAACAACTTTGCAAACACCATTTACATACAAATGGTCGAATAATGATACAGGTCAAACTATTTCAGGACTTACTGCCGGATTATATCGTGTTACAGTAACTGATAAGTGGGGTTGCGAATATATTGCAGATACAATTTTAAATAATCCTACTCCTCCCGATTTATCTATCTTGTGCGATAACCCTGTTTGTCCCGGTGATGATGTAACTCTTAATTCAAACATAAGCGGAATAACTTATAACTGGACTGGTCCTGATAGTTTTTCTTCAAGTTTTTCTTCGCCCGTAATTACTGCTTTTCAACAAATAAATGAAGGTAATTATTATCTTACAATTTTGAATTCCGATTCATGTATTCTTAAAGATACATTACAGATTTTATTAAAACAATTACCTGTTGTTAATATCGGTAATGATACAAATATTTGTTATCATCAGTCATTAAAGTTGAATGCAGATAACGGAAATAACTTTATTTACCTGTGGAGCGATGGTAGTACACTTCCACAAAATACAATAGTTGCCGATAATAATACCAGTGGTTTAAATCCTTTCTGGGTGTCGGTTTTGGTTACTGTTCCAAATTGTATTTCAGTTTCCGATTCAATATTAATTACATTGGAGCAATGTGAAGTTGAAGAAACGAATGTAATTACACCCAATAACGATAATATTAATGATAACTTTGTTTTTAAAGGCTTGGATAAATTTCCGAATTCGCAGTTGGTAATTTTTAACAGATGGGGAAGAATAATTTATGAAAATTCAGATTATCAAAATGATTGGAATGGAAATTCCTGCCCCGATGGAGTATATTACTATATTTTAAAGTTGTCCGAAAGTTCAGATAGAAAAGAAATCAAAGGATGGATAACAATAATCGGAAAAGAAAATTAATATTGATTTAATTATTTTCTTCTGAACAATATCTCTCAATAAGTTCAGCAGCTTTATTAAAACCAAAATTAAATGCCTGGTTCCAATCTTCGCAGGCACCTGTTTTATCGCCAAGCTCCGCTTTAACTATTCCTCTTAAATCATAAACTTCTCCATAATCAGGAATAATTTCAAGAGCTTTATTATAATCAACCAAAGCACCTTTTAAATCTTTAAGATTATATTTTGCCATTCCCCTGTAAGCATAAGCTTCGCCATTATCAACATCCAGTTCAACGGCTTTATCTAAAAGTTTTAGCGCTTCTTTATATTTTTTAAGATCTAACTGAATATTTCCCTTTTTTAAATAATCCTGTGAAGTAACTAATTTGGGATCTTCGCTGGTATTTGCATTTTTCTGTGTCTTACATGAAGGTGTTACTATAACAACCAACAATAAGAATATAGCTAAATGAAGAAATCGGTTCATGATAATTTTTTTTCAAAGATATTAAATAAAATAAATACCAACCAAACATATAATTTAAGTATCTTTAAATGGAAGTTTTTAAAAAACAATCATATGAAACAATAAACTTTTTAAACACAAACACCCCACACAAAATGAAAAAAATTTTAACATTAATTGTTTTACTTGAGTTTACATTTGTTACATACTCACAAATGCCTGTAAACTCTGCTTTTCAGAATACATACGATTCTTATAAAAAAGGAATGGTATTGAAAAACCGTCCGGCCAAATCAGTGGCTTTGATGAATAAATATGATGTGAAATTCTATTGGCTTGATATTAATCTTGAGCGAACATCAACTTACATTTCGGGAAAAGTAACAATAAATGCAAAAATTCAGAACACTGTACTGGATACATTTGAATTGGAACTGGTTTCGGAATTAACAGTTGATTCTGCAAAAATAAACGGAAGTTTGTGTACGGTAAATCATACTACTGATTTTGTTGACATTATTCCTTCTTCTGCATTGCCTGCCAATTCTGATATTTCAGCACAAATATTTTATCATGGTGCACCTCCTTCAGGTGGATTCTTTTCGGGAATATCGCATGGAACCAGCCAGTAGTGGGGCAATGAAGTGGTGTGGACTTTATCGGAACCATTCAATGGAAATCAGTGGTGGCCCTGTAAACAAGAATTATCAGATAAAGCCGATTCAAGCTGGGTATTCGTTACAACAGATAGTACCAACAAAGTAGGCTCGAATGGAATACTTACAAATGTTGTTAATTTGGGAAATGGAAAAGCGCGCTATGAGTGGAAGTCACGTAACCCAATTGATTGCTACCTGATTTCTGTAGCAGTTGCAAAATATGTTGATTATACTTTTTACTGTCATCCTGTTGGCGTTGATTCACTAATGGTTCAGAATTATGTTTACGATAATCCGGCTACTCTTAATAATTTTAAAAATATTATTGACAGTACAGCGCAGATGATAGAATTATATTCCCATCTTTTTGGTCCATATCCTTTCAGCAATGAAAAATACGGACACAGCATGGCTCCGCTTAGTGGTGGAATGGAGCATCAAACTATGACTACGCTTGGATATTTTGATTTTATGCTTACCTGTCATGAGCTGGCACATATGTGGTTTGGCGATAATGTGACTTGCAAAACATGGAGCGATATATGGATTAATGAAGGTTTCGCTTCATACGGAGAATACCTGAGCCTGGAATATTTGCATTCATTGGCTGCTGCTAATTCAAATATGCTTAGCGTTTATAACAATGTAATGTCGCAAACCGGCGGTAGTGTTTATGTTCCGCTTGCTGATATTACTGATGAAAACAGGATTTTCGATTCGCGTTTGTCATACGATAAAGGATCGGCAATTATTCACATGCTTCGTTTTGAATTGCAGGACGACACTTTATTTTTCAATATTTTAAAAACTTTTCAAACACAGTATAATAAAAGTGTTTCAACAGGAGATGATTTTAAATCAGTGGCAGAAACCTTATCAGGCAAGGATTTCACCGATTTCTTCAATCAATGGTATTATGGCGAAGGTTATCCCACATACAAAGTAACATGGACTCAGGCAAATGATACACTTTATTTTACTTCAACACAAACGACTTCGTCAACAGTAACGCCTCTTTTCAAAATGTTGATGGAATATAAATTGAAATCGGCTTCCGGCGATACGCTTATCAGGGTTTACCAAACCGATAATGTGAACAATTATAAAATCCCAATTCATAAAACTATTACCGGTATTGTGGTTGACCCGAATAATTGGGTTTTAAATAAAGTTGGTACGATTACAAATATTAATGAATTTGAGAATAACATTGATTTTGAAATATCACCCAATCCCTGTACTGATAAATTGAATATTAATTTTTCCATTCCGGAGAAAAGGAACAAAACATTTGTAATCACTGATATTACCGGGCGTTTGATAAAAACACTTAACGGTAATTCCGATAAGCAGGAAATAAATATTGAAGATTTGAGTAAAGGAATTTATTTTCTAAAAATCAGTAATGGCAATAGTTTTATTATAAAGAAATTTGTTAAAGAATAATTTTTTTATAGAATCATATTCAATTATTAAGTAAGAAAATTTCTTTCTTATTACAATCATTTACTAAAAGCTTTTGTAGTTCTATCTTTTGTGGGATATAAAATTCTTTTTTCATATCTTTGTTAAATAAATATATAGATAGATAAGAAAAATTAAGCCTTTTATTTAGAATTATGAAAAAAAAATATGGAATTCTGTTTTTCGTTTTTACGATATTTTCTTTTTCGGGATTTGCACAACAATCTAAAACCGGGATTGGTTTTTATGGAGGTTTTGGTTTACGTAATTTAAGAGGTAATGAAATTATTAAAGAAAAAAATACTTCTGCATTTGGTTATTGTGGTGGTTTTTCGTTTCAGTTTAATATTTCTGAGAAATATACTGTATGTACAGCCATAGCATATGAACGTAAAGGTGCAGTAGGAAAATCACAACAAACAGATACCAGTGGAAATATTATATCGGAAATAAAAACATTCTCAAACTTTGATTATATAACAATACCATTGCTTTTCAGATACAATATTCAAAAGAAAGTTAATTTCTTTTTTGAAGCAGGTGGCTTTGCAGCATATTTGCTTCAACAAAAATTTGTGGTTGATGATCCTGTTTTGACTGTAAACACCGCTGATAATACTGATAATGATAAGCGCATGGATTATGGTTTTTCATTTGGTCTGGGTTTGTCAAAACCAATTAGTAATAGATTGGTTTTATCTGTTGAATTGCATGATAATCTGGGAATATATAACGTTAGTAAAGTACATGTATATAACGATGGGACCATAAAAACGAATAATACAAATATTTTAATTGGCTTATCATATAATTTTGGTAAACATGATTAGTAAAAATTTTAATGACTGTTCTATGAAAAAATATTTTCTTTTTTTTGTTGTGATACTTTTCATCTTTGGTTGCAAGCCACAGGAAGAAGTACAACAGGTTACTATCAAAGGACGAATTTCACATAATATACTCGGTCAGGATTCGAAAGGCTCATTATCACTTGCCGATGCCAAGAAAATACTTGTCATTGCAGGGATTAGCGGAGATGGCCATGGAGGGTTTAATTATGAGATGATTGATATTATTGACAGCTCTTTTGTTGCCGAATCAAATATTGGTGCAGCAACAGCATTGGTTTTTCTGGATGCTAATAATAAATATATTGGGAACTTAAGTAATCAGGGGTTAGACCTGCTTCCTTTAGGTAAACTAACAGAAGGCGAAACCACTACTATTGATTTGAAAGATCTGCAAATGGTTGGCGGCAGCATACTTCCGGCACACGACCCTTTTGGCAATGAAATTATTATTACACCAGACCAGATTGAAAGCTTGAAAGAATTTGACAGTTTTTTTGAAGCACTTGCCAAAAACCTTGATGCTGATAATGATGGCGCCATTGATATTGCAGATGACCAATATTTATTTGTATTTTCTTCGTATGATACTTATGCCGGCAAATATGGAATTGATAATACTTCATTTGAAATAACGGATAGCCTGGATTATTACATTAATTATTTTATGAATTTTCATGGAGTGGGTGGATTGCCTTATCCTCAAAATGCAGTTTTAACAGGACCCTTGGATAGCACCTATTCTGACATTTCAATACTCCATCATTGGGGAGATTCGAGATTATTTGGATTAACTTTTATTAGAGAATTTTTTGATACCATTCCTCATGGATCAAGCCGTCATCCTTTTAAACAAGGAATTTATACTCTTGATTTAGATGGAAAGCTTTATACTTTCAACGTAGCCTGTACTATGAAAAAAGAAAAGATGGTTCTTGCAGTCCCTACGGTTCACTTGAATAGTGAAGGTAAAATAGCATCTTTTTCATTTGATTACAGATTGCCCGATAAATCAATAATTGATCCGGAGAACATTATAACACAGATTCAAGCTCAAATTACAGGTTTTGATAGTTTGGGAAATGGTAAACAAATATATACAGGTCCTGTTATGTATGCATACAAACCCGAAGGCTGGACAGACAACATTGCTAACGGATATTTTTATGAACAAAGGGGAATATATGATCATACGCCTTTACAACCTGTCGATATTTCTGGTTATCAAAGAATTGTTATAGGTGTAGGTTATTATGATATGCTGGGGAATCAATTTGGAATAATGTGGGAAAGGAATTACTAATAAATTATTTTTTACAACTTTTCCGCCAGTACTGCAAATTTGCCGAGATTATCAGATCATTCTGAGTTCATCGAAAAATGGAGTAATGGTAAATAGTCAATGGTTGTTAGGTTGAGCGGCTGGTTAAGCTAAAGGTCAATAGTTAATAGTAAAATATATTTCTCCATCAACCTACTGCTATCAACCAAACAAGCGGCAATAAACTATAAACATACTACATAAATTCAATTTAATATTTTCCATTTTCTATTATCTATTTGCTATTAAGACTTATAATTAAACGCAAAAATCGTGGATATATATTAAGAAGTAAAATTTCAAAGCTTACTTGCCAGTACTGCTGACCTCTTGTAATGTTTTACATTTCCATTAAGATCGAAAACTTCAAAGTAAATTATATACATTCCTATTCTTGCTTTTTCATTTTCATCGGTAATGCCATCCCATGAAAAACTTCCTGAAGTTCCAAGCAAAACATTATTTATTAGATTGCGAATCAACCTTCCGTTTGTATCGTAAATACTGATGTTTGCCATGTATCCGGGTTTATCAAAATTGTAATTGATATTTAAAATGTCATTATATCCATCATTGTCCGGTGAAAAAATTTCGGGAGAAATAGTTATTTGTTCATCTGAAAAAATATTCTCTGATGATTGTGAATTTTTATATGCAGGTGTTCCAAAACCTACTGTTTCTGAGGCTGAATGCCAATTTGTTTTATCATTGCTTGGTCTTTCAAAATTTATTCTTTCAAGCGAAACACCTTCTGATGAATTTAAAAGCGGGTATATCATATCAGTTGAATACTTAACCATATCAATAATTTCCGATTGATTTTTCAAAGCAAGCACAACCGTCCCGTCATCATTGTTGTATGTAGGAAATGATAGCATGGAAATAAAATTATTTGGATTCGGAGTGTAATATTGTTCTTTAACTTTTGCCGGGTTGCTTGTTAACACAACATATTCCGAAGGAAAAAGTAAATAACCTTCATCGCTAATGTTTTCGATATTTTCGAGAGATGATGCAATAGTGTCGTAAGAAGATAAAATAAAATTTTTCAGATCAATTACTTTCGATGAACGATTATATAATTCAACATAATCAACACCATCATCTTTTGGATTTGACAATATTTCATTAATTACAATATCATTATTTGTTGGTGTTTGCGGAATGGCAAAACGTTTTGAACTACTTACCGGTAGCGGATTTCCGGTGCAATCACGTAAAGTATCATTAATGGTAATTGTATAAATAATTCCATTTTGAATTTCAGATGAAAGCTCCAAAATTACCGAAGAATATTGAGGTGCAACAGGATTTGCATTTGCTGGATTTCCAATTCCATTATCAATAAAATATTTTGATATACTTTTAAGAAACACACTATCCATCGGCTCTGAGAAGAAAAGTTGAATATGAAAATTATCAATTATGGTTACTAGTAAAAATTCTGGAATTGTATTATCAGGATTAAGCTCATTTACCGAATTCGCTGCACCGGGCGTTCCGCCTAATATTCCCGTTGATGCTTTCCAGTTATCTTTTCCTCCGCATGGGTTGTTCGGGTCAATCTGTTCAAGTGACCAGCCGCCATCTTTTTTATTAGCATCTTTATACCAATCGTCGGTGTAAGAAACAGTAGAAATAACATGGTAAAGCGAATCATAAAGTGTTAAAGTTTCACCGTTATTTGTAATTGAAAAACTTGGTATTGCCAGGGCCATTCCGTATGTTGAGATTGATTCCTGTCCGCTTGCTGATGAAAATAAAATATAAGAATGAGGATCAAGTGTTGCATCCGGAATTTGTTTAATGGTGCTGCCCATCGCGAATTTCCAGTTTTGCATTTTAATAGGATATTCAGTTCGGTTATACAATTCAACATATTCATAATTGGCTAAACCAACAATAGGGTCGGGGTCGGCCATTATTTCATTGATAACAATATCATGTTCTTTTGGGGTATATAAAATAAATTCTGTGCTCGAAGACAACATAAAATTACCATTCAGATCCTTTATATTATTTACCATTAAATTATAAAATATTCCTTCAGTGAATACTGTTGAAAAATTCAAATGCATTAAAGCACCGTTATTTACATCAAATTCAACGGATACAGGGTTTCCTATTCCATTATCTACGTTATAATTTGTAATTGTTAACGCTGTAGAAGTATCAATATTTTCAGAAAAATATACATTTAATTGTGTTTGAGAAATGATATTTATTGAATTAATTTCAGGAGGGAAAGTATCAACTATTATAGGTCCTACATAAAAATCATCAAAATAAAATTTTGTTGCATTACTGGTTGTGTATTTACAAAAAACTCCAAACCATGATGTTGTTGTAAATGTATTATCAAAGCCACTTCCTTCTAGTTGAAATACAGTGCCACCATCAGAAGCAGAATATAATTTCCAGGTTCCCGTATCATCACGGGTAACTTTAATTCGAAAAGTATTTGTTGAATTGTTGGTATAAGTAAATTTACCGTGAATGATAATTTTTATTGTTGTTCCGCTTTGTTTGTATAACCCGATGCTGTCGTTCGCTTCCCCTATCTGTACAAAATATCCATTTAATGAACCGGCAATATTTTGCTGGTCAGAAATAAGGTATACTCTTGCATTATTATTGGATGATGTGGCAAACGAAAGTTTTACCCAAAACTGCCATTCATTATTATTTACCAAATGATTGTTTGTATATAATATTGAAGTATCTGCTCCTGTAGCATTCAAGTGAAGTTGTTTGGAACTGTTGATTTCAAATTTTGCAATATCACCAACCCATAAAGGATTCGCAGAAAAATTACCATCTGAAAAATCATCAGAAAACTGACTGAATCCAAATGACGGAACAAGCAGAAGAAAGAAAAATATTTTTTTCATAAAAAAATTTAAGATGCAGGTAAAATAATTCATAATATTCTCATTGAACAATAGTGAATTTATAATTGGTTTGTTTTATCAATAGCTGACAGGTTTGGGTTTGTAACTGGTAATTTTTAATAAGAAATATTTTCTTTCAAAAATTGGATTTGGTTCAGGATAAATAAAACTCATTACTTTTTTATAACTTCGCAAAAAATAAATTTTACTTTATGTTACGTACACACACTTGCGGGGAATTGACAATAAAAAATGTCGGGACAAAAGTTACGCTTTGCGGATGGATACAAAAATCGAGAGATTTAGGAGGTATGACTTTTATTGATTTGCGCGACCGTTACGGAATTACACAACTTGCTTTTAATATGGATACCCATGCTGCATTATGCGAAAAAGCTAGAGCTATGGGGCGTGAATTTGTGATTAAAGCAAATGGAACTGTAATAGAAAGAAGCAGTAAAAATTTAAAAATTCCTACTGGCGAAATAGAGATACTTGTTGATGAACTGGAAGTTTTGAATGAATCGAAAACACCTCCTTTTACTATTGAAGATAATTCGGATGGTGGTGATGAGTTGCGAATGAAATACCGTTACCTTGACTTACGCAGAAATGTGATAAAGAAAAACATGGAACTGCGTCATAAAATGGCAATAGAAACCAGGAACTACCTGAATTCGCAAGGCTTCATGGAAATAGAAACACCTTATATGATTAAATCCACACCCGAAGGTGCCCGCGATTTTGTAGTGCCTTCGCGTATGAATCCCGGACAGTTCTATGCTTTGCCGCAGTCGCCGCAACAGTTTAAACAATTACTGATGGTTGCGGGTTACGACCGCTATTACCAGATTGTACGATGTTTTCGTGATGAAGATTTGCGTGCCGACCGTCAACCGGAATTTACGCAGATTGATTGTGAGATGGCTTTTATAACCCAGGAAGATATATTGAACACGTTTGAAGGATTGGCAAAATATCTTTTCAAAAAGGTAAAGAATCTTGAGGTGAATAAATTTCCTCGTATAAGCTATGCCGATGCCATGAAATATTATGGCAATGATAAACCCGATATTCGTTTCGAAATGAAATTTGTTGAACTGAATGATGTTGTTAAAGGAAAAGGATTTAAAGTTTTTGATGATGCCGAACTTGTGGTAGGTATTTGTGCAAATGGTTGCGGGGAATATACACGTAAGCAATTAGACGAACTTACCGAATTTGTAAAACGTCCGCAGGTAGGCGCAAATGGAATGGTATATGTAAAATGCAATAACGACGGAACTGTAAAATCGAGCGTTGATAAATTTTATAATGAAGAAGAATTAAAAAAATGGATGGCCGCATTTGATGCAAAGCCTGGCGATTTATTGTTGGTGCTTGCTGGTAAAACCGAAAAAACACAAAAAGCGCTTAGCGAGCTTCGTCTTGAAATGGGCAACAGACTTGGTTTGCGTAATCCTGAAATTTTTGCTCCGCTATGGGTTACCGATTTTCCTTTACTGGAATGGGATGAAGAAACCAATCGTTTTTATGCAAAGCATCATCCTTTTACTTCGCCTAAACCGGAAGATATTTTACTGCTTGACACAAACCCTGCGGAAGTGCGCGCCAATGCATATGATATGGTAATTAATGGTGTTGAAATTGGCGGAGGTTCTATAAGAATTCATAATAAGGATTTACAGAAAAGAATGTTCAAGGTACTTGGATTTACTGATGAAGAAGCGCAGAACCAATTTGGATTTTTAATGAATGCTTTTGAATATGGTGCGCCGCCTCATGGTGGTATTGCTTTTGGTTTCGACCGCTGGTGTGCTGTTTTCGGTGGTTCTGATTCTATTCGCGATTTTATTGCATTCCCGAAAAATAATTCAGGGCGCGATGTGATGATTGATTCTCCTTCGGTAATCTCACAGCAACAGTTAGATGAACTTGAAATTCAATTAAAAATTAAAACGAATTCATAAGTAATTTGCTTTTGGAATAATTTTTGTCTTTTATACAGATATATCAAAATAAATTGAATTATGAAAAAGATTGCTTTCATTCTTGTTGTTCTTATTGGATTTTCGGCACTTAATGTTTCTTCGCAAACATTGCGAACGGTTACAAATAAAGCTTTTAAAAGAGGTGAAGCTCTTCGCTATAAAGCATATTATGATGCAATACTAACAGGAAAAGTTGTAGCAGGTGAAGCCGACCTTGAAGTGAAAAATGAAAACAAAGTTGTTGCCAATCGTAATACTTATCATATTGTTGGTTTGGGTTTAACTAAAGGGACTTTTAATTTCTTTTACAAAGTTGTTGACCGTTACGAAACGTATCTTGATGAAGAAGCATTAATACCTTGGATATTTATTCGCAGGGTGAATGAAGGAGGTTATAAAATAAGCCAGGATGTTACTTTTAATCAATTCAAAAAAACAGCAACAACGGTAAATAATAAAAACAATACAACAACAAATTCAATAGTTCCCGAAAATATTCATGATATTATTTCGTTATTTTATTATGCAAGGACAATCGATTTTAATAGCGCTAAAATAGGACAGGAATTCCCTCTGCCTTTCTTTATTGACGATAGCATATATACTTCAAAAATTATTTACCAGGGAAAGGAAAATATTACCATTGGTTTGGGAAAATACAAAGCAATTAAATTTAAACCCAGTGTTGCAACAGGCAATGTATTTGATGATCCTTATCCTATGACCATGTGGGTTACTGATGATGAAAATCATGTTCCTTTGTTGGCTGAGTCGGAAATATTGGTTGGAAAAGTTAAGCTGGAGCTAATAAAATATTCAGGACTAGCAAATAAAGAAACTTCAAAAATAAAATAACGTTAAAATTTCTTTGTTAAAATAAAGAATAATATAAAACAACATATGTATTATTGCATTTCAAGTGGTGTATTGTTTTCAAATAAATGGATAAGCAACCTTGTATTTTATTTCTCGTCTATGTAATCGGTTATTTATGGAAATAATTTATTAGGTATGAAAAACATTATTATCATTCTGACTTTAGTATTAAATTTCACAATATCATTCGGGCAGCATCAAACAAAACGAGTTTTATTTCTTGGTAACAGTTATACCTACGTAAATAACCTTCCCCAGGTGATTGCCGATGCAGCGCTTTCAAATTCCGATACATTAATTTTGATAGCAATACCCCGGTGGTTATACATTACAGGACCATTCAACAAATACAAATTCATTAAGTAAAATTGCAACAGGCAGCTGGGATTATGTAGTATTACAGGAACAAAGCCAGCTACCTTCATTTCCGATAGAGCAGGTTGATACAGAAGTTTTTCCTTTTGCTCATAAATTAGACAGTATCATTAATATTTACAACCCCTGTAGCGAAACCGTATTTTATATGACATGGGGAAGAAAGAATGGCGATGCTTCCAATTATGCCTCGTGGCTGCCCGTATGCACATATACAGGAATGGACAGTCTTTTAAATTCGCGATACCGTATGATGGCCGACAGCAATAATGCCATACTTTCTCCTGTAGGCGCAGTGTGGCATTACCTGAGACAGAATTTTCCATTAATGGAATTATATCAAACAGATGAAAGTCATCCATCGGTTGCTGGCACTTATGCTGCTGCCTGTAGTTTTTATGTTACACTGTTCAGAAAAGATCCGACGCTTATTACGTATAATTCATCATTACCCGATTCTGATGCGGTAAAAATCAAAAATGCCGCCAGGTTAATGGTGTACGACAGCTTTGCGAAATGGTACATTGGCGAGTATGACCCATTGGCCGCATTTAATTACTTTATTTCAGGTGTAAATCAAATTACGTTTACAAATAGTTCTGTAAATACAACTACATACAACTGGAACTTTGGCGATGGCGATACCACATCAGCAGCAAATCCAACACATCAATATGCAACCGCAGGATTATACTCTGTAACTCTTATCGCAACTAAATGTAAGTATAGCGATAACATTACTCAAACCATAAATGTTAATAACTCAGGTATTCAAAATCAGGGGAAAGAAAATTTAAATGGAATATTTATCCTAATCCTGCAACAACTAAAATTATAATTGAGCAAAACTTTTCTTACGAATTAAAATTTAAAATATATGATTTTACAGGCGCTGAAATCCTTAACGGAAAAATAAATGAACAAGCCACACAAATAGATATTTCAATGCTTTCCGAAGGTTTTTATTTTCTGCAACTTTTCAACAACAACAAATCCGTAGGGCAAATAAAATTTGTTAAGGAAAGTAAACAGTAAAATAATTTCAAATTACGAACGCTGCATTCTTAATTCAGAATTACTTCTTTGACCAAAAACTTTTACAGCATATTGGATTATATTTTATATTTACTGCCCGGTAAAAATTAAAAAAATATTTACCTGATGATATAAATATTTTATGGTAAAGAAATCAAATCAAAATAAAGCTCAAGTTAAAACAAAATCTTCATCTTCTAAAATAATAGATTTTAATTACGATAAATATAAAGCAGCGAATGCCAATAAATTTTTGATTATAGCTATTTTATTATTTTGTATTTTTCTTTTAAGTGTTTTCAAAAATATTTCTTATCCGTTATTTTGGGCTGATGAAGGCATGACTGCAATAGGTTCTGAAAGAGTTCTTGAATATGGATACCCAAAAGTTCACGACGGGAAAAATGTTTTCTACGATCTTAAACACAGTAATCCCAAATTAGGCATCAGCGAAAAAGATGATGCTTATGTAGGAGGCACCGGCTGGGGGCAATATTATTTTGGAACAATAGGGTATTTACTTGCCGAGGAAACAGATGACATTTATTTAAAAACTGCACTTTACCGGACAACCTTTGCTATTATAGGAATACTGGGATTATTGTTAATTGGTTTTTTTATTTCAAAAATTTTTCCTGATAATTTTTCACGATTTGCTTTTATAACGCTTTTCTTATTACTTGAATTGATGTCGGTTTCATTAGCAATGTTATTAAGGGAAGCAAGGTATTATTCGCTGGTAATGTTTCTTTCGTGCTTGATTATTGGCATGTATTCAAGTTTTCGTTTTTACAAACCATTTAATAAAATAGTTTTTATTTGTATTGAATCAATTGCGTTGTGGATGCTTTTCTTTACATTCTCGCCGGTTTATTTTATTATTATTTTAACTGTTGCAATTTCAGAATTGATAATTTTTGTTTATCAAAGTTTTATTTCGGGATTTATTTCTTCGGCAAAAAAAGCGCTGCCAGTAATTTGTTCTTTAGCCATTGCATTGATTGGTGTTTATCCGTTTCTTTCCTATTTTAAAACATTTGAAATATCAAAGGCCATGAATGAATTTTGTGGTTATAACAATCTTATGTATTGGGATAATTTTAAAATTGTTTTTGATTATTTTAAAAAATTCGAGTTGCTGTTTTTTGCAATAATATTGAAAATATTTTTAGTGTTCCATATTAAAAAAATATTAAATAAAAAATCGGCACTATTTTATATTTCCAATTTTCTGACATTGTTTTTTATTGTTTTTATATTTGCTATCGGACGAATCCCTAATTTCATTTATACCCGCTATATCATATACCTGCAGCCAATCCTGGCTATTATAATTATTCTTGATTTTTTTATGATTTTAAAAGAATATTCGGTAAACAGTACAAAACTTATTAATACTAAAATGATGATACTCATTATACTTTTTGCAGGAATGTATATTTTTTCTTTATCGAAAAATATGAAATATATTAAAGGACACATTTATGAAATGAGCCATCAATACAAGGGCCCGCTCGATTATACCATTCCATATATACAGGAAAAATTTCCTAAACCCGACACACTGGTTATTGCTGCCAATTACGAAGAGCCATCGTATATGTATTATTTAAAAAGTAAGGTAATAATTGGTTTTACGGGAAACAACCTTGCTGAAGATTCATTGGTTACTCCTGATATTATTGCTTACCGGAAAACATGGAATAATTATGAGAAGGTATTTAATGGCTTTCTTATGAAATCGGAATATGAAAAAATCTCATTTCCTGTGTACGATGGTTGTGTGAATAACATTCCTGAATTGAACTTTAAGCCAATGTTCAATCATAAATTCAAAATACTATTTCCTGAAAACGACGATTTTGCGGCTTGGTTATTTGTAAGAAAAAAACTATTTCAACACTAAAATAATTTTTTTTAAAAATGTGTTGATTATATTTTAACTTTACTGGATGATAATTTGAGATAATATATATGACAGTAAGATTAGCAAAACCATTTTTAAAGTGGGCGGGTGGGAAAACTCAGTTAATTAAAGACATTGAGAAATCATTGCCTTATAAAATGACCAATACTGATTTCATTTACATTGAACCTTTTGTTGGCAGTGGTGCTGTTTTATTTTGGATGCTTAATAACTTTCCGAATTTAAAAAAAGCAATTATCAATGATATTAACGAAGACCTCATAAACACATATAATATAATTGCATCAGAACCTAAAAAATTAATATCTTTTCTTAAAGTTTTTCAAAACGAATTTCATTCATTAGAAAATAACCCTGAAAAGAAAAAAATTTATTATTACCAGAAACGAGAATTGTATAATTCCAGAAATACTGATATTATTACTCAAGCAGCATTATTTATTTTTTTAAACAGAACTTGTTTTAACGGGCTTTATCGGGTAAATAAAAATAATTTATTTAATGTTCCAATGGGTTCATATAAAAAACCCACTATTTGTGATGAAGAAAATATATTAGTTGTTAGTAAAGCACTACAGAAAGTTGAAATTCTCAGCGGCGATTTTGAACAAACATTAAAATATGCTAAAGAAAATTCATTCTTTTATTTCGATCCACCATATAAACCATTAAGCAATACTTCAAGTTTTAATTCATATGCAAAAGATGATTTTAATGACGATGAACAAATACGTCTTAGAAACTTTTGTATAAAAATTGAAAAGCAAGGACATAAATGGATGCTCAGTAATTCCGATGTTAAAGGAAAAAACATCAACGATAATTTTTTTGATGATATTTATTCTGATTTTTTAATTTCAAGGGTCAAAGCCAAAAGAAACATCAACGCAAATGCTGATAAACGCGGACAATTAAATGAATTGTTAATTACAAATTACAACTATGAACAAACTTTGCGCACTGCTTAATCTGAATAACGACGATGAGCTTTTCGATAAAATTACGCAAAGCTTTAAAGAAAAAATTACTACTTGGGATTACTTTGTAAATTGGAAAAAAGTTCTTATTAATGTTGAGCTATTTGAGAAAGAATTAAATATACTTAACTATTTAATTGGAAAAACTAATTTACGTGAAGAAGCATATAATTTAATAAATAAATATCCCGAGGTAATAAGGGCAATTCCTACGTTATTGGCTATTAGAGAAGGTGCATTAGAAATTCTTATTGATTCTAAAAATTTTAAATACAAAAATTTAAACTTTTTTGATCTGAATATAGACAAGGAAGAATTGAATAACTATGTTGATTTTATTATAAATACAGGATTAGGTGAAATCTTATCTGACAGGAAAATAAAAAACCTTGTTGATTATGTTACCGGTGTTGAAGTTGGGTTGGATAGCAATGGCAGAAAAAACAGAGGTGGCACTTTAATGGAAGGCTTAGTGGAAGTTTTTGTTTCAGAAACCTGCCAAAATTTAGGATTAGAATATATGTCTCAAGCCTCGTCAGAGAAAATTAAAAAACAATGGGGGTTAGAAGTTGTAATTGATAAATCATCAAGGAAGCTTGATTTCGCAATAAATAAAAAAGGAAAACTTTATTTTATTGAATGCAATTTTTATGGAGGAGGAGGTTCAAAACTAAAATCAACCGCAACAGAATATATAGAAATGAACCGATATTGGAATAAACAAGGAATTGAATTTATTTGGATTACCGATGGTGCCGGTTGGCGATCGACTTTAAAACCTTTAAGAGAATATTTTGATAAAGCAGATTATTTGCTGAATTTAGAAATATTGAAAGATAGTATATTAAATAAAATTTTACATTAATGGCTTGTAAAAAAGAACATAAAGAATCAGATTTAATTATAAAAGACTTACCTATTAGTCAAGGAGGATTTGGAAGACATAAATGTGCTTGTTGTGCTTATGAAAAAGGAGTAGAAAATGGTAATAAGAGAATTTTAAATTTTAATCTAGAAGATTTTATTTCAAATTTAGAAGAAAGTCAAAAAGGCAATCAAAGACATAAAAGTGCTGTAGAAGCATATACACTGGGGTTTTTTCATGGATTAAATGGGTCAAACAATCATCTCGTCATCAAAGATAGACAGAGAATGGCTAATCAAATGAGAGATTTTGGTTTATATATGGTTGCTAAAGGAGTTGTTAATGCTACTTTCTCTGAACAAGGAAGTCCATATTCATATGCGATGGGAGTAGTTCATGTTGCAAACGGCTTTGAGATATTAATAAAAGCTAAAATAGTTGAGGAACATCCTTTGTTAGTTTTTAATAAGATACCAAAAGAAACGAATATTGTTGATGGCAATATTAAATTTGAAGATCTTCTTGAGCATGGACAAACAATAATGTATTCCGAATTACCTGATAGGCTATGGGCAACAACTGGTTATAAAATAACACCAATTAACCTTTTTAACGAATTTGGCAAAATAAGAAATCAAATAATTCATTTTGCGGTACCTGAAATTCCACTTAGTGACCTTACTCTTAATTTTACATTTCAAATAATAGAAAAAGCTATTAATGAATGGTGGGGTACAACTATACTTGAATATGCACAAGAATATGATGAAGATTATTGTGAATATGTTTTTGAAGAATTGAAAAGATTAAATATTACAATTAATTATAAGCTTAACGAAAATGGAGATTTAGTTAAGAAACAATAAATCTTGAACCATATTTTAAACCCCAAGATAAAGACATATATTTTCTACATGGAGACACAATGGAGCTTTTACCATGGTTTGAACATATACTAATCCAAATACCATAAAAGGGAATTAACCTCTTTAAATTTTTTATGTTTTTTGTTTTCGTAATTGGTGTATTTAGCTGCTGGAGGTTGTCTACTACATACACTCATACATAAATTATCTATTTCTTTTGAACTATCAATGAACTGTCTAATCCAACCCTGATAAAATAATGTAGGTGGGTCATAATGACTTTCTCCTGTATAATTATAATCTTGCTCTATTATAAATAATTGGCTTAGTACTGCAATTATTGATATTGGGTTCAGCTCATGTTCAAATTCTTCTTTTCGCAATGATTTAATAGCATCGATAGGATCTTCACGATAAAATATTTTATCAAATGCTATTAAAAGTTTATTCTTTAAATCGGGTCTTGAACGAACTCTTAAATGTAAATCAATCATAACTCTAAGATGATTGGGTCTAAACTCCCTCTCCCCTTCTTTTATAAAAATCTGGAAGTTTTTCTTAATATCATAATTCTTAAACTCTTTGTTTGGTCTTACCACAAATATTTCTGTCCCTTGGTCTCTATGGAAAACAGTTGGTGTTTCAAATTTGATTTTTTTTATTTTTCCAAAAATTTCTTTATAGTTAGCCATCTATGTAAAATTTAATAATTTAGAAACACTTATGTTAAAGGTTTTAGCAAAAGCTTCAATATTTCTTAATGACAAATTTCTTTCGCCTCTTTCAATCATCCCTATATATGTTCTATGAAAACCTGTTTTATCAGCAAGTTCTTCCTGGCTCCAACTTTCTTTAAGTCGCAATTCTCTTATCCGACTACCAAACTTTTTTACAATATCATTTTTCATCTTGCAAAAATGAAATTTTATATACAAAAAGTCTACATACAATTAGTATCATTTTAATTTTATTTATATATTTGCAAAACTAAAAAGTCATATATATGAACGACATAATATCATCTACGTTAAACCCTAAAGAGCTATTAAAAATTCACCTATCCTTACAAGTAGGAATTATAAAATTCAAGTATTAGTTGATGCACTAAGACTTGTATCTTCAGATATAATAAAAAAAAATTATTAATACCTGATGGTTGTGAAAAATATGGCTTCGTTGAAGGAAAGCATAATTTAAGTATATTGTTGCACTTTTTAGCTGATATGTTAGAAGAATGATTAAACCTTTTTATAATTCTACCGATAAATCATTTTATCTCCTTCAAGGAGATTCATTTGTATTATTACCTCAATTTGAACATAAGTTCGATATTGTATTTGCAGATCCTCCATATTTCCTTTCAAATAATGGATTAACTATAAACAGCGGAAAAGTAGTAAGCGTTAATAAAGGCAAATGGGACAAATCGCATGGCTTTGATTATATAAATAATTTCAACAAAAAATGGCTTTCTTTAGTTCGTGATAAAATGAAAGAAAACGCTACAATATGGATTAGCGGTACATTACATAATATTTTTTCAATAGGTCAATTGCTAACAGAATTAGATTTTAAAATATTAAATATAATAACTTGGGAAAAGAATAATCCTCCGCCTAACTTTTCATGTCGCTATTTTACACACTCTACAGAGCAAATTATCTGGGCTCGTAAAAATGAAAAAGTTCCTCATTACTTCAATTACGAATTAATGAAACAACTTAATGGCAACAGGCAAATGAAAGATGTTTGGAAATTACCTGCAATTGCACCTTGGGAAAAATCATGCGGAAAACATCCTACACAAAAACCATTATCAGTATTAACAAGAATAATACTTGCTTCAACTAAACCCGATGCATGGGTGTTAGATCCATTTACAGGCAGCAGCACCACAGGCATTGCTGCAAACCTTGCAAATAGACGCTTTCTGGGAATTGATTCAGAAATAGAATATCTTGAAATAAGTAAAAAAAGAAAACTTGAAATAGAAAATAAAACTATTGCAGCAAAATATAAAGAGAAAATAAAAGGGTTTAATAATAAAAATGAACTTGAACTTTTCTTATGTGCCGAACCTAAAGCAGAATATAAAACAAATTTGAAATTATAATCTATTATAATATTGATAGAATTAAATTGCTAAACCTCATCAAACAATAAAAACCATGTCACCTCAACCAACACCCGAATGCTGTCCTCCGTTCAATCCTGAACCATGGAGCGATAAAGTAACAGAATGGAATAATAAAAAATTTATAAAGGATAAAGTATTCACAATCTTTTTCATGCCCGTGAATTTTGGGAATGTAATGAGAAGACTTCATACAAAAGTTGATGGAGCAAAAGCTTCGGTACCTGAATGGTTGTGCCTTTCCGACCATACTTCAAAATTTAATATGGATGTTTTTCTTGCCGTCGATAAAGAAATAAGCGGAGCAGAAAATGTAACACTAAGTGGAAAATTCTACAGCAAAGTGTATGAAGGAAATTTTAAAGAAACCGGAAAATGGTGTAAAGACTATGCCGAAAGCGCCAAAGCAAAAGGGTATAAAACTAAAAAAATGTATATGTGGTATACCACCTGTCCTAAGTGCGCAAAGAAATACGGAAAAAATTACGTTGTAATTATTTCACAAATAGATTGAAATAATTGAAGCCTTTTTAAAAAAGAAATGTAAATTTTTATTTTTCTCTGTGTTCTCTGTAGCGAACTCTGTGTCTTCTCAGAGAGCCTCCGTGAAATAAAAAATTACACAGAGTTTCATTTAATTTTCATGAAGTTCGTCGCGGTGAACTCAGGGAGCTTTTCGTATAACTCCTCTATTTTTTAAAAGAAAAATATAATGTAGTTTTGCAGAATAATTAAAAATGGTATTACAGCCTTTATTCTGTTGATAAAAGAATGACTGAAAAGTTTGATCACAAAGGTTATCTTGATATGGAGTTGTTGCGCTTTACAACAGCCGGAAGCGTTGACGATGGGAAAAGCACACTAATAGGACGTTTATTATATGACAGCAAATCCATTTTTGAAGATCAACTTGAAGCCATTAAAATTGCCAGCGAACGTAAAGGCGAAGAACAGGTAAATCTTGCTTTACTAACTGACGGGTTACGTGCTGAGCGTGAACAGGGAATTACCATTGATGTAGCGTATCGTTATTTTGCAACACCTAAAAGGAAATTTATTATTGCCGATACTCCCGGGCATATCCAGTATACTCGGAATATGGTAACGGGTGCATCAACAGCCAATCTTGCCATTATTCTTATTGATGCACGAAAAGGGGTTATTGAACAAACCAGGCGTCATGCGTTTATTGCATCACTATTGAAAATCCCACACATCATTATTTGTGTAAATAAAATGGATCTGGTGCAATACAGCAGCGAGATATATGAAAACATAAAAAAAGATTTTTCACTTTTCGCTTCAAAACTCGAAGTGCAGGATATTCGCTTTGTGCCTATCAGTGCATTACGCGGTGATAATGTGGTTGACAAGTCGGAAAACATGCAATGGTACGAAGGCCCGTCATTATTGTACTTACTTGAAACTATTCATATCGGGAGTGATTTGAATTTAGTAGATTGTCGTTTTCCGGTGCAATATGTTATTCGTCCGCAATCGGAGCAATACCATGATTACAGGGGATACGCAGGAAGAATAGCTGGAGGTGTTTTCAAACCCGGTGATAAAATTATGGCGCTACCTTCGGGAATGACAAGTAAAATAAAATCAATTGATACCATGGAAGGCACTGTTGAAGAGGCATTCACTCCTATGTCGGTTACCATTTGTCTTGAAGATGAAATTGACATTAGTCGCGGCGATATGATTGTGAGGGAAAATAATATGCCTGCTATAGGCCAGGAATTTGATATTATGGTTTGCTGGCTGAATGAGAAAAAATTAATGAACAACGGGAAATATCATATTAAACATACTTCACGTGAAGCCCGCTGCATTATCAAAGATATACGTTATAAAGTGGATATTAATACGCTTCATCGTATTGAAGAAGATAAAAATATAGGATTGAATGATATTGCACGCATAACATTGCGAACAACCGTACCTTTCTTTTTTGATAAATATAAAATAAACAGGATAACCGGAAGCGTTATCCTTATTGATGAATCAACAAACGAAACGGTTGGAGCAGGTATGATTGTATAAAATATAATTTATGGAAGATCAGGAAAAGAGGAAAAAGTTATTTATCTATATGCCTATTTTGTTGGCATTGGTGCTTATTGCAGGAATGTTCCTGGGAAGTATAATTTCTTTAAACAGCTCGTTTAATAAAAATATTTTTTCATATAACCCTGGAGGTTATAATAAGTTCAATGATGTTTTAAAGTATATTGAAGAATCGTATGTTGATTCTATTACCAAAGATTCGCTTACGGAAAAAGCTATAAGCAGCCTGCTTGAAAATCTCGATCCGCATTCAGTATATATTTCTGCTGCTGAATTTAAAGAAGCAAATGAATCATTACAGGGAAGCTTTGAAGGAATAGGAGTTGAATTCCGTGTTCAGCGCGATACGGTTACGGTAATTAATGTAATAGCAGGAGGACCTTCAGAACAAAAAGGAATTATGGGAGGCGACCGGATTGTAAAAGTTGACGGGAAAAATATTGCTTCTGTGAAAATTTCAAATACACAGGTAATAAAATTATTAAAAGGGCCCAAGGGAACCGAAGTTAAAATTAGTGTTTCAAGGCGTGGCGTTAAAGGTCTTATCGATTTTACCATTACCAGGGATGTTATTCCTACATACAGTATGGACATTGCTTATATGATCACAAAAAAAATAGGATACATAAAACTAAATAAATTTTCGGCCACTACTTATGATGAATTTGCAAAGGGATTGAAGGATTTAAAAAGTAAAGGTATGACCAAGCTTATACTTGATTTACGTGATAATGGCGGGGGTTACCTGCAGGCGGCAATAAATGTTGCTGATGAATTTTTACCCGATGGAAAATTAATTGTTTATACCAAAGGTGCACACAAACCTAAAGACGAAGTTCTGGCTACGAAAAACGGTAGCTTTGAAAATAATTCTTTAGTAGTTCTCATTAATGAATTCTCTGCATCAGCAAGCGAAATAGTTGCCGGAGCAATACAGGATAATGACCGCGGAACAATTATCGGTCGCCGTTCATTTGGAAAAGGACTGGTGCAGGAACAATTGAAACTATATGATGGTTCGGCAATAAGGCTCACGGTTTCGCGTTATTATACGCCCACGGGACGCTGCATTCAAAAACCTTATGGCGAAGGAACCGAAGAGTATTATAATGAATTTTACCAGCGGTTCATTGACGGGGAGCTGGAAACCGCCGACAGTATCAAGTTTGCCGATTCATTAAAATTCAAAACCCCGAAAGGAAAAATTGTTTATGGTGGTGGCGGTATTATGCCTGATGTATTTGTAGGTATTGGTAAAGAAGAAGATTCAAAATATTTTATTTCCCTTTTTAATAAAGGTTTGTTTATACAGTATGCTTTTGATTATGTTGATAAAAACCGCAAGACACTTAAAGCAACATATCCTGATGCCGATGTTTTTTTAAATAAATTTTATGTTGATAATTCTATACTTAATGAATTTGTTGCTTATACTGAAAAGAATGGAATTAAAAAAGATACCGAAGGATTTTCATTATCCGAAAAAAATATTAAAACTTATCTGAAAGCGTTTATAGGTAGAAACCTGTATAACGACAAAGCTTTTTATCCTACTTTATATCAAACGGATAAAACAGTACAAAAAGCAATAGAGGTGCTTGATGCAGTAAAATAAAATTATTTTTTTGTTTTATCTTTTTCGGTAATGGTAGAATCGGCAGCAGTTGTATCGCTGAGAATATCGTTAGCCCTGTCGATTGCTATATCTCCATCAATTTTAGAAAGTGAATCTTCAACCTGAACTTGTCTTCGGTGTTCTTCTTCAGATGGACCGCACGATATGAAAGCAACAATAGAAAAGTACAATAAAGCGAAAGCAACTTTTTTCATCTAATCGTTTTTTAAATATGAAGCCACAAATATATATATTTTTATTACATATAACATTAAAGCTTATTTTATATGATAAAATTAACTAATTTTATTTTTTAAAATCATCTCCAATGAAAAATATCCTATCGTTTATTATAACAATAATTTTTTGTTCAACAGCATTTGCACAGTTAGCGCCTAAGAAAGATTTTACCGAAAAGCTTGCGCTGAGGGATCAGAAAAAAGCTGATGCCCTTAAAAAAGGAACATTGACATACAATGGAAACAATTACGATTTAAAATATCATCGCTTATGCTGGAGTGTTGACCCGAATATATTATATATCAGTGGCGAGGTTACCAGTTATTTTAAAACTACTCAGGCCAGCGTTTCGCAAATAAGTTTTGATATGTCTTCGGAACTGGTAGTTGATTCGGTTATTTATCATTCAACAGATGTTTCCTATACATTAACTTCATCCAATGCTTTGAACATTTCGCTTCCGGCAGCATTACCTTTAAATCAGCTTGACTCGGTTTCGGTTTTCTATCATGGCGTTCCTTCGGGTACCGGCTTTGGAAGTTTTATAAAAGAAACTCATAATTCAATACCCATCGTATGGACACTCTCGGAACCTTTTGGCGCTAGGGATTGGTGGCCATGTAAAAATGATTTATCTGATAAAATTGATTCCATTGATGTTTATGTGACAGCGCCTTCGCAGTATTTAGCTTCATCAAATGGTGTAAAAATTTCAGAAACCATTCAGGGTGCTGATAAAATTACACACTGGAAACATCGTTATCCAATTGCTGCATACCTTATAGCTATTGCAATTACAAACTACCAGACCCTTTCTGTATATGCTCATTTTGGAACTGATTCGCTTGAAGTATTGAATCATGTTTATCCTGAAAATTATTCCAATGCTTTGTCAAACGCGTTGAATGTAGTGCCCTCGCTTGAATTATACGACAGCCTTTTTATTCCATATCCTTATTCAAATGAACGATATGGGCAAACACAATTCAACTGGGGCGGAGGAATGGAACATCAAACCAATACTTTTCTTTGTGATTTTGGACACGAGCTGATGGCGCACGAACTGGCTCATCAGTGGGTTGGCGATATGATAACCTGCGGTAACTGGCACGAAATATGGCTAAACGAGGGCTTTGCTACTTACTGGACAGGGTTAACTTATAACTTTCTTTTTAATGGAGTTTATTGGAAACAATGGAAACAAATACAAATTGATGATATCGTTTCACAACCCGATGGTAGTGTTTATTGTACTGATACAACCAGTGTGAACAGGATTTTTGACGGGAGACTTTCTTATAAAAAAGGAGGAATGCTTTTACATATGTTACGATGGGTTATTGGTGATAGCGCTTTTTTTGCAGGGATGAAAAATTATTTGACCGATGCTGATCTTGCATACAATTATGCTTGTTCCGATGATTTTATTACTCATATGGAAACAGCTGGCGATACCGATCTTACAGAATTTTTTAATGATTGGCTTTATGGCGAAGGGTATCCTACTTATGCAATTAATTGCTACGTCTCTTCTTCAGGTAATGATATGACAATTGTTATCAATCAGTCGCAATCACACAGCTCGGTTTCTTATTTTGAAATGCCTGTTCCGTTGGAATTTAAAAATGCAACTCACGATACTATTGTTGTTTTCAATAATTCTTTTTCAGGTCAGCAGTATGCTTTAAACTTAGGATTCAGACCCGACTCCGTTAAGTTCGATCCGGAGTTATGGATTGTTTCAGCGAACAATATAGCAAATGTTAGTACTCCTGAAATTGATTATGTCGAGTCGATAAATATATTTCCTAATCCTGCAGAAGATATTCTTAACATTGATTACAAAGGAATGAATATTGAATCGATAGAAATTTATGATGTTAAAGGATCATTAATAAAATCAATAATAACAGAAGGAATGAATGGGTATTTGGATATAGATATCTCTTCTTTTGCAGAAGGAATATATTCTGTAAAAATAAAATCTGCAGATAAAATATTTTACAGGAAAATTTCAAAAATTCCTTAATCGTGATATTGACTTTTTAATTGAAATAATCAATACGAAAATCGCAATAAATTTGAATCTCAAACTTTCAACTTTGAAAAATTTCTAAATGCCTGAACAAAAAAAACTTTTCCTTCTTGATGCAATGGCCTTGATTTACAGGGCTTATTTCGCTATGAATAAAAATCCACGTGTAAATAGCAAGGGCTTGAACACCTCGGCAATACTGGGTTTTGCAAATACATTATACGAAGTGCTTAAAAATGAAAATCCTTCTCATATTGCAGTATGTTTCGATTCAATGGCTCCAACATTACGTCACGACGATTTTGTTCAGTACAAAGCTCACCGTGAAGCGATGCCTGAAGATATCGAAACTTCGTTACCGTACATTACTGCAATGATCGATGCTTTTAATATTCCTGTCATTGCAATGGAAGGTTATGAAGCGGATGATATCATAGGTACTCTAGCTAAAAAGGCTGAAACCTTTGGCTTCACAACATATATGATGACTTCCGATAAAGATTTCGGACAACTGGTAAGCGACAAAATATTTATGTACAAGCCCGGACGTTTTGGTGATAAGGCCGAAGTACTGGGTGTAAAACAGGTTTGCGAAAAGTTTGGAATAAAACGTCCTGAACAAATTATTGATATGCTGGGGTTGTGGGGCGATGCATCCGACAATATTCCGGGGATACCCGGTGTGGGCGAAGTTACCGCCAGAAAACTTCTGGAAGAATTCGATAATATTGAAAATCTTTTAGCAAATACTTCTCATATTAAAAATCCGAAACTTAAATTAAAAGTGGAGGAATTCAAGCAACAAGCTATCATCAGCAAACAACTTGCAACGATTATTCTTGATGTACCTGTTGAGTTCAACGAAGAAATGCTGAAACGGAAATTGCCCGATGAAGATAAATTAAAATCGCTTTTTGATGAATTGGAATTTCGTGCATTTGCCAAAAGAGTATTTTCCAATCCCACATTTCAGCAACCTGAAACTATTGAAAATAAAGAGACTTCCGGGAACACACTTTTTCCTTTGGGAGAAATATCAGGAAATGAAATCATAAAAAAAGATATTCATTCTACACCGCATACTTATCATGTAGCCGATGATCCGGGAAAAAGAAAACAATTGATCAATATTTTAAAACAACATAGATCATTTTGTTTCGATACCGAAACTACAGGCCTTGATGTACACGACACAGAATTAGTTGGAATGTCGTTCAGTATAAAACCTCATGAAGCCTGGTACGTTCCCTTGTCAGAAAATTATAATGAAACAGTACAGATTGTTCATGAATTCAAAGAGGTGCTGGAAGATGAAAGTATTGCTAAAATAGGGCAGAACCTGAAATTTGATATTTCGGTTTTGAAATGGTATGATATAAATGTAAAAGGAAAAATATTCGATACCATGCTTGCACATTATTTACTTCAACCCGATATGCGTCATGGAATGGATGTTCTTGCCGAAAATTATTTGAATTATAAAACTGTTCATATTGACAGTCTTATTGGTAAAAAAGGAAAATCGCAACTCTCGATGCGTATTGTTCCGCTTGAAGAAATTAAAGAGTATGCCTGTGAAGATGCCGACATTACGCTCCAACTGAAAAATGTTTTCGAGCCGCTGTTAACAGAAACAGAAACAAAACATCTTTTTGAAGAAATTGAAATGCCTCTTGTTCCTGTACTTGCTGCCATGGAAGCCGAAGGCGTTAAAATTGACATTACGGCGCTTAACGAATATTCCATACAGTTGCAAACAGATATTGAATTACTGACAAAAGAAATTTACGAACTTACCGAAACCGAATTTAATATTTCATCGCCAAAACAATTGGGCGAAGTACTTTTCGATAAATTAAAAATTTCCGAAAATGCCCGCCTTACTAAGACAAAACAATATTCCACCGGTGAAGATATTTTACAAAAATTAGTAAACAAACATCCGGTAGTTTCAAAAATTCTCGATTACCGTTCGCTCACCAAATTAAAATCAACTTACGTAGATGCATTGCCATTGCTGGTTAATAAACGCACAGGAAGGATACACACATCATATAACCAGGCGGTAGCAGCTACAGGCAGGCTGAGTTCAAACAATCCGAATCTTCAGAATATTCCTATACGTACCGAAAAAGGCCGTGAAATTCGAAAAGCGTTTGTTCCGCGTAATGATAAATACACGTTGATTTCTGCCGACTATTCACAAATAGAATTACGCATACTTGCCGAACTGAGTGGCGATAAAGGCATGAAAGAAGCTTTCGCACAAGGACAGGATATCCATGCAGCTACCGCTTCAAAAATATACAACATCCCTTTAAGTGAAGTTACAAAAGATATGCGCCGCAGTGCAAAGGCTGTAAATTTCGGAATAAGTTATGGAATGAGCGCTTTCGGACTTGCTGAAAGGCTTGGTATTCCTCGTAAAGAAGGAGCATCAATCATCGATCAATATTTTGCAAAATATCCTTCCATAAAAAAATATATGGAAGAAACCATCGCTTTTGCCCGTAAATACGGTTATGTAGAAACCATAAAAAATCGTCGACGATATATTAATGATATTAATTCAACGAATTCGGTTGTTCGTGGTTATGCCGAGCGAAATGCCATAAACGCTCCTATCCAGGGCAGCGCTGCCGATATGATAAAAGTTGCCATGATCAATATTTTTAATGAATTTGAAAAACAAAAACTGCAATCGAAAATGATTTTGCAGGTGCACGACGAATTGGTTTTTGATGTTCATAAAGATGAAATCGACATTGTAAAACGTATTGTTGAGTCGCTCATGAAATCAGCTATTCCAATGAAAATACCTGTTGAAGTGGAAATCAGTTCGGGCGATAATTGGCTAGAGGCGCATTAGAATAAAAACCTTAAAAATTTCTACCAGCATGCTTGCCGAGACTTTTAAAGTTCACAGAAATTTTTCTTAGAATTATTTTTTCAGAACGGCTTGCTGTGCCGTTTCATTAATCGCTTCAATACAATGTTTATTTGAGTAATTCAAAATTTTAAAACTGTCTTCGTTTTCATAGAACGAATTTAAACATTGAAAATCTATTTGCAATTTTCGTTAGGTTATAAATTCGGAAGGGAAAAAGAAGATTCTCCTAAACAGGTATCATTATAAAATTTTTATGAGCACATCAAAAAAAGTATTAGTAACAGGCGCATCGGGAACAGTTGGAAGTGAAGTTGTGAAACAACTATGCGAAAAAAATGATAATATTGAAATTACTGTTTTCGATAAAAAAAATAAAAACTCCGAACGTTTTTTTTCAAAAATCAGTAAACGTGTAAAAGTTATTTATGGTGACATTTCAAATAAAGAGGATGTTTGTAATGCTTGTAAAAATCAGGATGTGGTTATTCACCTTGCTGCTATTATTCCTCCTTTAGCTGATAAACAGCCTCAGCTGGCGAATAAAGTAAATGTTATTGGAACAAAAAATCTTATTGAATGCCTTGAAGAATTTTCACCAAAAGTTTTTTTCCTTTATGCTTCATCCATTTCAGTTTATGGCGACAGAATAAAAAATCCATGGATTAAAGTTACTGACGACCTTAAGCCAAGCGACAGGGATGAGTATGGTCTTACAAAAATTGAAGCCGAAAAACTAGTTACAAATAGTGAACTGAATTGGTCTATATTCCGTCTTACGGCTATAATGGGAGCAGGTAATCATAAAGCTTCAGGAATAATGTTCCATATGCCGCTCGAAACAAAAATGGAAATAGCAACCCCATACGATGCAGCACGAGCATTTGTACATGCAGTGAACCATCTGGATGAACTGAATAAGAATATTTATAATTTAAGCGGGGGCGAAAAATGCAGAATTTCGTACCAGGAATTTTTATCATCCACATTTAAATTATTTGGCTTAGGGGATTTGGATTTTCAGGAAAATTCATTTGCTAAAAGAAACTTCCATTGTGGTTATTATGAAGACGTGGATAAGCTTCATCAGATTCTTGATTTCCGCAGAGTTACCATTGATGACTATTTCCGGTATGTTAAAGAATCTGTTTCTCCGTTTCAAAAAGTTGCCGCTTCAGTATTTAAAAAAATGGTAAAGAAATCACTTCAAAAACAATCAGAGCCTTTAGCTGCAATAAAAAATAAAAACGAAACGGATCTTAAACATTATTTCTAAAATTATTTTATTGCAATAGAACAATTTATTTTCACCCTTTCAATGCATTATGTTTACTATATCTTATGATGTAGTGTTATACTTCGGCTATTCGAGTTTGCAAAAAAGGCAACCCCGAACGCTCAGTATATCTTATACCAATTGTAAAAAAATTATTATTTTTACTACACAACTATAAAATAATATTTATGTTATGCCCAGAAAGCGCTATTCACTTATAAATGGAGGTCCTAAAGAAATAGAAATTTCGTGGGGCTTTGCATGGAAAAATTTTACAGTTCGTCATAACGGTCAAATTATTGGTACTGTTGGCTCGCAACGGGAACTAAAGGAAGGACGCCAGTTTAACCTGCTTGATGGAACTACACTTTGGGTAAAATTAAATGTGGGTTTTGGTAAAGCCGGACTCGAAGTGTTGCATAACGGACAACCTTGTCCCGGTTCGGATTCCGATCCTGCACAAAAAATAAAAGTTGCTTTTGGTATATTGCTTTTTGTGGCCCTGTTCAATACAGTGATTGGATTACTGCTTGAAACAATTGGCGGAAATGAATTTAAGGAAATAGGCATTGGTGTTGTTTTTTATGGATTGATTTTTATCGGACTTGCTTTCCTGGTGAAAAAACTTTCATTGATTGCTTTAATCACAGCTATTGTTTTACTTATTGCTGATGCCGTTACAGGACTAGTTTTTCAAATGATGTCAAACAACAATATGTCGTTCGCATGGATAGTTGTAAGAGTATTATTCCTAATTTATTTATTCCAGTCAGTTAAGCCTTTAAAGGAATTGAAACAGGCAGCTAATCAACAATAATTTATTATCATTATATTTTCGTTGCGTTAAATAAATTATTTATATGCAAGTGGAAATCTATTGCTATTTATTCTCTTATAATTAAAACTCCTCTTTTTTAATAATAGTTCGGTAATTTATTTATGCAAGGACTAAAATCCTTTATAAATGTAGGTTTCACAGTAGCCCCGACCTTAAGGTCGGGGCTATTAAAACTCAATAAAATTGGGCTTTAGCCCAAAAGTTAATGAAAAATTACCGAACGGTTGTTTTAAGAAAGTCGAACATATTACTTTAAATATTCTTTTAAATTATTTTATTGAAAAATTCTACTAAAAGTTCAATAAAATAGAATAGTTCATATTTTGATAAAATTTAATGTTTCATCATTTGCTATAGGAACATACATTATTGAAATTGTTTCCGATTCGAAAGTAATGACTAAAAAATTATTAAAATTTAATTTTATTTTCAATGAAAACATTTGTCAAATCGGCTGCTTTAATAATTATCGTTATTGTTATTTCTGCATTTAGTATTTCATTCGATTCGAAAAAAATTAGCCCATCAACGCAAAATATAAATCTTACTGTAAAACTTACCGGACTTGATAAAATAAAAGGTAAGGCACATATTGCATTATGGAATAGCGCTAATGGTTATCCCGAAAAGGAAAAAGTTTATAAAGGAATATCAATGTTAGTAACGTCAACTACATTGAAATATACTTTTAACATTCCTCCGGGCACTTACGCAATAGGCACTTTCCACGATGCCGATTCAAATGAGGAATTAAGTACTAATTTTTTTGGTATTCCAACTGAAGGTTTTGGATTCTCGAATAATTACAGACCGGTTTTCAGCAAACCTTCATTTGAAGATGTAAAAATCAATGTGCAAAAAAATACTGAAATTGAAATGATTTATATTTTTTAACTGATTATAGAAAATAGTATTTATCTTAACCCGGTTACGAATAATTTTATTTATATTTATGCGTTTAATACGGGATTCGGTTTAAATATTTTTTTTATGAAAAAAATGATTCGTATTATTTTTATACTCAAAGAAAACAGGTTTGCAAAAAATCAAGATTGAATGAGCTGAAAAT